>CALYTX010000145.1 GCA_945487985.1 uncultured Verrucomicrobiota bacterium
TCGAGCCTTTGTATTTTTTGAGCATCTCGGCCTTCATCGCATCAGGATCCTGCCAATGGTTGGTCGGACCCGCATCGATTTCATTCTTCGAACAAATGAACGTGCGGCCTTCAACGCGCGCGACATCCGATTCATGCGAACGGGCAAGATAGCACCCAGGACGCTTCTTTTGATTGAGCTTGACGAACTGGCCCTTCTTGACCATCATCTCGCAAATAGCGGTGTGCTCTTTCTTATCACCCTTGACGACAACCACATTGTCGGGGGTGCAGACTTTTACCCACTGATCGACCCACGCCTGAACCTTGGCGTTCTTGAACTTCGGCGACTTAGCCATGTTTCTTTTACTCCTTAACTGCCTTGTCACAAGGCTGATTAGAAATACGATTGGGATTAATTATATCAAAAAAACGTCCGCATGTGCGAAACTACTGCAAATGTAAAAAGCCGCTGCCAAGCCGATCGGCAAGTTCCTGCATAGCACTCATGAATGCCCTTAACGAAGAATCGGTTTTACGCTCGTAAAGCATTCTCTCGCCCTGCATCAGCCTCAACTCAACCTTATCTCCCTTGCGGGAAACATCGATTGTAAATTCGGCAACCTCCTCGGGAGGCTCTTCTGGCGGCAGCTCCGGTTCGGGTTCCTCCGGCGGGGGCTCCTTAGGATCGGGCTGTTCCACAGGCGGTTTGGCAAGTTCTTCGAGAATCGATTTGGCCAGCAACTCGATTTTCCGCAAAACACTAGGAAACAACTCCGCGTGCTGCTCGTCGGCATTGGCCGGCTTCGCTCCGTCCGGCCAGAGCGTCCTTTCGCGCTCCTGCGACCACTGCTCAATGGTCGCCGCGGATAAACGAGCGGCGATAGTTTTGACAGACGGCTTTTCACCGTTAGATTTGAACTCGACCGCCAGCGCGAGGTGAACGCGATCAAGAATTTCATTCTGGGCGGCAATCGCCGCGCGCGCGAGCTCAAATGCTTTAGCGACATGCCCGCCGGCACGCTCGAGAGTCTCGTCCATAACATCCCCTGCCCGGTCTGCCGCCGACAGCGCCTCCATCCCAGACAGTTTCTGCCAGTTCCGCACGGCCGCCGCGTAGTCGCTGCGCGCAACCACCGAATCAGCAAGTTCTGCGCAAGGATACCACGAACCATCCTCGAGAAGCGGCCACACCGCGCTGGTCTGGAGCACGGACGCTTCCTCGCGCGCCTTGCGCCATTTCGTCGACAACTCGCGATTAAGAGTTTGATCCTTAGCCTTAACTACCGATTCCGAACCGAGATTCTCCCTAAGGAACGCACCAATTTCCTCGCGCTCGGATGGTGATGCCTGCTCGATCGCTTTAGCCAAGGCGGTTTCAAGAATGGTCTTGGAATACTCGCTGGCGAAAATCCGCTCGCTTTCACTCCTGCGCCGGTGAGAGGAGGGATCGCTCGAAATCGCTGCGAGAACCGCCGCCGGGGTGATTTCAAGCCGCACCGCGTCAATCTCGGCGATAAGCCGTCCAAGCGTGCGGCGCGAGACTGCTTTAGGCAGCTCTTGACTAATCACCGACGGGAACACGCCCCACGCCTGCGCGACATCGGCCTTCTTCGCGCGATCCGACACGTTCTTCGCCAGTCTTTCCTCCAACTCCCGCGTAAGACGCGAAGGAGCGGCAGATTCCGCGCGGGCGCGCATCAGATATTCCTTCTGCCGCTTGCGCTCGGCCTTTCCGCTGGCAATCACTGGCTCGACAATCTGGCGGCTGATGTAGGCAATGTTCTCGTCGAAGACCGGCGTTTGCTGTCCGGCGAGAATTTTCGCAATCATCGTCGCGCGAAGATCATCCTCGCTCTTCGCTTCGAATTCAGCCTCGTCTGGACGCGTAGAGGCGACAATTCGCCGCGCCTGCGCCTCCACCGCCTCGCGGCGCTCGCGCTCAAACGCCGCCGGGAAAAGCGATTCGATGCGTGCGCTTTCGTCCGCGGAAAAGTCCTCCGCGAAACTCTCCGGCAGCGAAAGCTCCTTGCGGATGACGGCGCACCTCTCACTATAGACGCGCCGAGCCGCGGCGGCGAAAAGTTCGCGGCACGACTCCTTAGCCTCTTCCCGCACACGAAAACCGGCCGGATCGTCCAACATCGCCTCGCGCATTTCTCCCGGTGGCGGGCCCTTTTGCGCGAGCTCCTCGCGCAGCCTGGCGAAAGCAATCTGCGCGGCTCCTTCGGCAGCCGTGCGGTCGAACTGCTCGTTGCCGGCGCTTAAAACGGCACCCAAAACCATCAGCATCAGCATCACGGCAACACCTCCGTTCCAAGCGTCTCGCCGATGATTGCAAGCGAACGCGCCTTGATTGCCGCTGCCAGTGAGAGCGGACTGTCAATGCCAGCAAATTGGCCGGGATCCCTGATCAACGCCTCCTGCAATTTCGCCGCCAGCGCCCGCTGCACGCCGCGTGCATCGAGGCGGACAGCTTCGACGCGCGCGAGAATCTCACCTTCGAGCCAGGCAATCTCGGCCGAGGAAAGCGACCCCGCTTCCAGCTCTGCCGCCGCGAAAACCTCCCGCCGCCACTGCCCGACAAGCGCTTCCCAATCGCGGTAATCGGCGAACGCCGCCGCACTGCCGGCGACGAAGGCAGCCTTTGCCGCGGGGGGAAAATCAAGCGCGCCACCTTTGACATATTCACCGGCGTCGAAGCTCCGCTGCCCATCAACACCCTGTGTCATGAGTGCATTCAGACCATAGCGGATGCGGCGATTTTCAGCCGTCTTTTCCAGCGCAAGGACAAGTTTCTGCCGATTGAGGTCCATCACCTGCTCGGCGCGCTCTTTCTTCGCCGTGGAAACGAAGATAAAGTAGGCGATCATGAAAATCATCATCAACGCGAAAACTACCTGCAGCAACAACCCCTGCAAATCGCCGGTAGAGACGCCGCCGTCGCTCCGCGATGGGGCGAATTTCAAGAGCACTTCCCTCTCTGAACGAGTCATCGACAATCCCTCCGTCAGTCGTGCAAGGCCATCGTCACAGCCTTGAGTCTGGCGTCAAGCCGCGCGGCGCGCTCGTTCGCCTCGCCGGCGCGTTCACGCGCCTCGGCCGCGCTTGCGGATAGTTCGTCTATGCGCCGGCGCAGGGTTTCTGCATACTCCCGCTCGCGGCGCGCAAATTCTTCGTCAAACTTCGCCATCCGCGCCACAAAGAAAGCGTCAAGTTCTTCCATACGCTTCTTGAACGCGAGTTCGTTTTCAGCCACCCGGCGGGCGAAGGCTGCGGACAGTTCTTCTTCGCGCAAGGCGAAGGCTTCTGCTGCGCTCAACTGCTGGCGACGGAACGAATCAGCAAACTCGGTCAGACGGCTCTTGAAGGCGGAAGCAAACGCTTCCTGCCGCGCTGCATACGCCCGCTCGAAGGCAGCCTGCCTTTTCTCGCTGGCCTTCTCGAAACGCGACTGCCTCCCTTCGAACGCCGCGTCAAACGCCCGCTGCCGCCGGTCGAACGCATCGGAGGCTTCTCCGAGATGGACAACGAGCCGCTCCACCGCCCGTCCCAGGTCACTTTCATCGGTCTCGGCGAGATTCTCGGCTTCCAGCAGACGCACGAACCAAGGTCGCACAAAAGGACGGTCAATCATGAAAACCCACACTACGGCCGTCAGCGTCGAGAAAAGCGCCGTGTGCAGGCACTGCATCAAATCAGCCATCGAAACAGTGTCGAGTTTGAAATAGCCAATTACGATAATCCCCCACAATGTGCCGAAAAGCCCCAGGGCGATATTGAGCTGGTCGGAACCTTTGAAGAACGGGAAATCTTCTGTACGCATCCGCCGCCGGGCCAACATCCGTCCGAGTGCAAGCGTCATCGACACGAATCCCAGCATGGGAATGAGCGTGGTCACCGCCGAATAATCGACTGCCGACCAGTCGAGCCACGGAATAAATCCGGGCGCAACGGCGGGGACGAGCGCAGAATCGCCGCCGGCGGCGCGAAACGCCGCCCACCATCTGGCAATCGCCACAAGATTGTTGACGAAAGCGAGCGCAGTTAGAACGCTGGCCGCGAAGCATCCGAGGAAAAGCAGTTTTACTTTCTTCATGCCAAAATTATACCATTTCCCGTCTCTGGAAAGATAGGTTTTCTCGCAACTGAGAACAAAAATGGTGCGATTTGAAAGTGTTGAAACGTTCCGCAGGTGGCATTGCCACACGCAGAGC
>CALYTX010000146.1 GCA_945487985.1 uncultured Verrucomicrobiota bacterium
AAAAAGTGGGATAAGGGTGACTTGTGGGCAAGGGCGGCGATGCGCGGGGAAGTGTGATATAATATGCAAAAATGCATGCTGGGTTTACAGAATCGGTTATTGAAGAGATCAAGGCGCGAGTGGATATTGCCGACTTGATTTCCTCGTACGGCGTGCAGATTAAGCGCGCAGGTTCGTCGCTCAAGGCGTGCTGTCCGTTCCATAATGAGCGCACGCCCAGTTTTGTCGTCAACACCTCCCGCGGCTTTTATCACTGCTTCGGCTGCGGAGAATCTGGGGATGCGATTAAGTTTGTGGAGAAGATGGAAGGTCTTTCCTTCCCCGACGCGGTGCGCAAACTTGCCGACCGCTGCGGTGTTAGGATTGAGGAGAAGGTTGACCCAGCCGCCGGCAGACGCAAGCGCCTCTACGCGCTTATGCAGGAGTTGGCCGAATTCTACCATCGCTGCTTGGGGCATTCATCCGGGATGATAGCGGCCGAATATCTCGCTCAGCGGCGTTTAGGCAAGGAAGCACAGGACGATTTTCTCATTGGCTACGCGCCGGAAGGGGTTTTGCCCATTCTCAAGTGGGCGGCGAAACACTCCTACAGCGAGGAAGAACTCGAGGCGGCGGGAATCATTAAGCGTGGCACGCGACCGGGCGACAAAGGCTACCACCGCTTCGGCGGCCGGCTGATGTTCACGATCAAAGACCGTCAAGGCCGGGTGGTGGCCTTTTCTGGCAGACAGCTTGTGGAGAAAAAGAACTCCGGCAAATATGTCAATTCCCCAGAAACGCCGATTTTCAAAAAATCGTGCGTCCTTTTCGGTTTCGACCGCGCTGCGCGTAACATTGCCAATTCGCCGCACCGCGAGGTGATTTGTTGCGAGGGGCAGATCGACACTATCCGTCTGCATTTGAACGGGTTTTCCACGGCGGTCGGCTCACAGGGGACGGCGTTCACTGAAGAGCACGCGCGGATGATTAAGCGCGTTGCCGACGCGGCTGTATTGATGTACGATGATGATGCCGCCGGACGCAAGGCAACGATTAAAGTGGCGGGGATGCTGTTGGCAATGGAAATGCCAGTGAGGGTGGTGAGCTTGCCCGACGGCGACGATCCGGACTCGTTCCTCCTCAAGCACGGTGCAAAGGAACTGCAGGCGAGGATTGACTCGGCCGAATCAATAGTTGCTTTCCAGTGCCGCGTTGAACGCGCCAAGGAGTTCGACGCCAGCTCCATTGATGCGCTCGCGCGTGTTTCCAGGTCGGTGCTGGAAACGATTGCTGCGTGTCCATCAGCGCTGCTGCGCGCCTGCCTTGCGGATGAAGCGGCTCGGTTGTTGCAATTGCCTTCGACGGCGGTAGACGAGGAACTCGCGCGCTTGGTCGCTGCGGCGCAGCGCCGTCCCGCCCGTGCGGCGCGCCCTGGGGGAGGCGGCGAATCCGCGAGGGAGCAGTTTGATGGGCAGCCTGCATTTGCTGAAGGCGTTGCCCCCGCGATTGAAGTTGAGATGGAAGAGGTTCCGCCGCCTGCAAGCGAACTTGAGTTCATGAAGTTTCTGATGGCCAACGAGTACGAGCGCGAACTTGAACCGATTGTTGGCGAGTTTCTGCCTAGTTCAGTGTTTTCCCATGATTTCACGGCGCGTTTTGTCGGTACGTGGTGCGAGGAGACGCGAGCTGGCGAAGACCGTTTTGCGGCGTTTGCCGAAACGCTTTCCGCGGCGGAAGGCAAATGGTTTGGCGCGATTCTTGTGGAGGCGGGCAGGCTGCAGGCCTGCGGAGAACCTCCCATGACAATCATGCAGGATTTCATTCGTGTGCTCTGGGCTGCCGCGCTCAAGCGCGAACGCGGCGATTTGCCTGCGGACGGCGGCCCTGATGTCGATGCACGCCGTATGAAGCTGTCGGTGGATATTAAACGGCTGCGGCAGGCGAGGTGGAGCGACATCGAGGTGATGGTGAGGGATTTAATGAAAGGAGTCAAGTAAAAATGGATCTGAAAGAAGCGACAAACTTCATCGCTGCCAGGAAGGAGCTGGTGGCGAGCATCCGCGAAGAGGTCGGCAAAGTAATCGTCGGTCAGGAGAAGCTCATTGATCGGCTGGTGCTCGCGCTCGCCACCGACGGGCATATCTTGCTTGAAGGCGTGCCTGGGCTGGCCAAGACGCTCGCCTGCAATACATTAGCGAAAGTGCTGGGAGTCGATTTTAAGCGCATTTCTTTCACGCCCGATTTGTTGCCAGCGGATGTGGTGGGGACGCTGGTGTATTCGCCTAAGACTGGCGAGTTCACCCCGAAGCGCGGACCGGTGTTTACCAATCTACTTCTTGCCGACGAAATCAACCGCGCCCCTGCCAAGGTGCAGTCGGCGCTGCTCGAGGCGATGCAGGAACGCCAGGTGACAATCGGCGAGCAGACCTACGCGCTGCCGCGTCCGTTTCTTGTGCTGGCTACGCAGAATCCCATCGAGCAAGAGGGAACCTATCCTCTGCCAGAAGCCCAGGTCGACCGATTCATGTTCAAGTGCCTTGTTGAGACTCCGTCGAAGGCTGATGAACGGCGCATTATGCAGCGTTTTGCCGAGAACGCCGAGAAGCCTGAGGCAAAGGCTGTCTGTTCGGCCGAGGACATTGCTCTTTTGCGCTCGGCCTTGAACCAGGTGTATTGTGACGAAAAGGTTGGCGATTATATTTTGGAAATTGTCTTCAAGACGCGCGAGAAGAACGCCTGCATCCAGAACGGTGCCTCGCCGCGCGCCACGCTGGCGCTCAACCTCGCCGCTCGTGGCAATGCGCTTATGCACGGGCGCGCATATGCTACGCCGCAGGACGTCAAAGAGGTTGTGCACGATGTTTTGCGCCACCGCATTCTGCTCACCTACGAGGCCGAAGCGGAGGGGCTTTCGTCCGATGGGTTGATTGACAGAATCCTCGCCGAAGTTCCGGTTCCATAATGGCACTTGACATCAAAGAGTTGATGGCGAAGGTGGGGAAGATACGCATCCTCACCAATCGGCTGATCGACGACAGGCTCAGCGGCGATTATCATTCGACTTTCAAGGGTCAGGGGGTCGAGTTCGACGAGGTGAGACCTTACGCCGCTGGGGATGATGTGCGCGCGATCGACTGGAATGTGACCGCTCGCACAGGCGTCCCTTTCATCAAGCGCTACGCTGAGGAGCGTGAACTGACGGTGTTGTTCATGGTCGATGTTTCAGGCTCGCAGAATTACGGCAGGGGGCTGCGTACCAAGGCTGAACTCGCCGCGGAGGTGACGGCGCTGTTGGCGCTGACGGCTCTGCGCAACCAGGATAAGGTCGGACTGTTGCTTTATTCCGACCGGATTGTCAAATATATCCCTCCGCGCAAAGGGCGTAATTCGGTGATGCGCCTTGCCCGCGAAGTGCTCGCTGCTTCGGATGACGCCTCTGGCGGGACAAATCTGGCGCTGGCGCTTGAATACCTCAACGGAGTGCAGAAGCGCCAGGCGGTAGTCTTTCTCGTCTCCGATTTCTTCGGGTTCGACGATTGCGAGCGTCAGCTTCGGGCCACAGCCCATCATCACGATTTGGTATGCGTTAGGGTCTACGATCCCGCTGAATCGCAACTGCCAGACGCAGGGCTCGTCGAACTGGAGGATCCCGAGACTGGCGAGCTTGTTCTCGTCGATACCTCAAGCGCGTCCGTGCGTCGGCAGTTCGCTCAGACAGCCCAGGCTGAAACCGAGGCGTTCAGCAGATTTCTGGCCAAATCCGGCATCGACCGGCTCGAACTTTCGACCGAGAGCGCGTATATCGATGAGATTCGGGCGCTGTTCAAGCGGAGGGCGAAGAAAAGATGACGGCGATTTGGTTGTTGGCTGCGGTTCTCTTCTCGGGGCAGAAGGGCGGAATTGAAATTACGGTCGAATCCGAGACGGAGGCGATCGATCCGGCGCGGAGCGTGATTCTTAGCATAGAAGTAAAAAGTCCGCCGGGAATCGACGCGACCATGGGCGATCTGGCGCGGCGGACGGTTGGGTTTGCATCGGTCGAGGATTTCGCAGAAAGTCCGGTGACGAACAAGTCCGGTACGGTCGTGTCGGCTGTGGTTTGGAAACTTGTGCCCAAGCCCTGTGAAAAAGAGTACCGCATCCGTCCGTTCACGGTCGGCAATCAATGGTTCGGACCTATCGAGTTC
>CALYTX010000147.1 GCA_945487985.1 uncultured Verrucomicrobiota bacterium
ATAGCGCTAGTCACGAGCGTCAGAGCATCAGATCCAACACGCTAAGACATCGATCCAAGAGCCTCCTCTAAACTCATACCGATCCGCAACTGCTGCTGCAGAATCGCGAATTCCTCGCACATGGGCGCGTCGCCCTGCGAAACAACCGAATCGAACGCCTGCGAAATAGAAAAGCCGGCCCGTAATGCATTAGCCATCGTCGCGAGTGCCTCAGGAAGTTGTTCGTTGAACTTCTGTCTACGGCGACCGTCGAGCCACCGCGCGAGCGGGCTTTGGGCGTTCTGCCAGCCCGACTTGATCTTCACGCCGGATACGAAATATCCAGCCAGCAGCGCAAAGGAAAGCGCAAACAGAGAGACGGCGATCCAAGGTATCATCGTCTCTCCTCCACAATGTCAAAATCAAGTTCGCAATCGGGGTCGAACATCCGCGGATCGCACTTTATGCCCCGACCCGCAAGCTGATCAAACCAGGATGGCATCGCCCCGGTGGGGCGGAACCGGCCGATGATTTTGCCGTTTTCGCCAACCCCCGTCTGGGTGAAAGCGAAAATGTCCTGCATCACAATCTGGTTGCCCTCCAATCCGGTAACTTCAGTCACGGCAACGACTTTGCGCGAACCGTCGGAAAGGCGCGATTCATGGATGATTATGTCTACCGCGCTAGCGATCTGCTCACGAATAGCCTTTGAAGGCAATTCCATACCGCTCATAAGCACCATCGTCTCAAGGCGGGAAATTACATCGCGCGGCGAATTCGCGTGTACCGTCGTCAGCGACCCGTCATGTCCAGTATTCATCGCCTGGAGCATATCGAGCGATTCGCCGCCGCGGCATTCGCCAACAATAATGCGGTCGGGGCGCATTCGCAGACAGTTCTTAACCAAATCGCGGATTGTCACAGCGCCCTTGCCCTCGATGTTTGGCGGACGCGCCTCCAGCCGCACGACATGGGGCTGCTGCAGGCGCAGTTCGGCGGCATCTTCAACAGTGACGATGCGCTCGGTTTTGGGAATGTAGCCCGAGAGCAGGTTCAAAAGCGTCGTCTTGCCCGAACCCGTGCCGCCGGCGACGATGATGTTTTTTCGCAACAGCACGCAGAGCTTCATAAATTCAGCGGCGTTGTGCGACCATGTTCCGAAGCGGATGAAATCGCCAGGCGTGAGTGCTTTCTTTGCGAACTTGCGGATTGTGATTGTCGGACCCGAAAGCGCCAGCGGAGCGATTATCGCATTGACGCGCGAGCCATCGGGCAAGCGCGCATCGTCGTCTGGTTGCGATTCGTCAATGCGCCGACCCAGCGGGGCGACGATGCGCTCAATCACCGCCAACACGCTCGCATCGTCGGTGAATTGGCAGTCTGAAAGCTGCAGCTTGCCGCCACGCTCAATGTAAACCATCCTCGGACCGTTGACCATGATTTCGCTAACCGAATCGTCGGCGAGCAAATCTTCAAGCGGACCTAAACGCATGGCTTCGTTGAAGACATCCTCCTCCATCCGCTCCGGATCAAGCCCCTCTGGGAAGCGGCCGTTGTCCACCACTTCGCTGACAATTTGGCGAATCTTCGCACGAGCGGTTTCTTCCAGTCCTTCGCGGTCGACCCCCTGCAACGTGAGGCGCTTCATATCCATACGCTTGAGCAGTTCTTTCTGAATCTGTTCCTGCACGTTGCGCCTAAGCTCCCGGAGCGGATCGAGTGGCGTCTGGTCATCCTCGCCGACGGACTCGTCCTGCGCCGCGGCGACCGCCGTCTCCTGTACCCGCGGCGCGGCCATCTCGCTTTCTTCATCGCTCACACGAAGCATGCTCTCGCCAATCTGCACTACCATGCTACCGTCGAGAACGGCTTCGCCGTCAATCAGTTCGCCATTGACATAAGTGCCATTGGAACTGTTGAGGTCTTTTATAATCACGCGCGCGGGGCTTACCGAAAGCAGCGCATGGCGCTCGCTCACATCTGGGAAATCAAGCCGGATGCGACAAAGTTCGCTCCGGCCGACGAACCAATTGCCGTCCGGAAGCGGCTGGCTCCGACGTTCCCCAGACACGACCGTGGTAAGCACCTTCATTCTACCGGCTCCCGATACGCTTGTCGACCGTCAGGCGCTCCTGCTGACGCTTGAGATTGAGCTCTTCTATTTCGCTGCGGATCTTATCGAAATCGACCGTGGGCAACTCGCGCTCGGTCGAAGTGTCGTTGCGGTTGCGTAGCGTCAGCACGAGCCGTCCCTTAATCTGCTCGGCAAAAGCAAGCATCTCCGCCTCGCGGGGAGTAACCTCAAGCGTCACCGTCGAGTATCCCTCCCGGGAAGAACCCAGCGAACGCGTGACGGATTTGGCAGTGTCGCGCCCTGTCGCTACGACGAGCACATTCTGCAACAGCGTGCAAGTAACAAGATCACCCTTTTTCAACTTACCATTCTCGTCGGGGAAATTGAAAGTGCCAATCACATCGACATGATCGTTAGGCTTAACCATGCAGGATACGCTCGATGACCCGGTTACATTGATCGATATCGCGCGCATCTGCCGCTTGATATCGGCCGAAAGGCCCTTGGCCGCAGGATCGCCGCCTTCGATGTCGGACCAAAACACAATTTCGCCTTTCTTACGACCGACAAGCGTCCTGCGACCTACGACATCCATGTTCTCCTCAGTCAGCGCCTGGCCACGCATTCCCATCGCCGGCACGGTCTTGACGTCGAGATCCTCGCGCGACAGCACGCTGCCAGCCGGAGTGTCACGGACAAAGTACAACGCTCGCATCGTGCCAAACTGCTTGTAGAGACGGGCTTTTTCCGTGGCAACTTCATTTTCCTTCGCACTCAAGTAGACGCGAGTAAGCACCGCGGCGAGCAACCCAGCGACAAGACTGGCAATAAGCACGATCTGGCGTTTCATATCAGAACAACCCCTTCACTTTACCGGTTTCGGTATCCACGTCGATGCGCCGGTAGGCGGGCGAGGCCGACGTTCCCGGCAACAACTTGATTTCCCCAGCCACTGGCACAATCAACCCCGCGCCACGGTAGAGAAGCACATCCTTCACCGGCATGCGCCAGCCTTTCGGCCGCCCCAGCAGCTTCGGGTCGTGAGAAAGCGAGTATTGCGTCTTGGCTATGCAGACGGGCAACTGCGCCGTCTCGGGATCAGACTGCAGCGCGGCGAGTTTCGTCTCCGCAAGCGGCTCATAATCAACGCCGTCCCCACCGTAAACTTCCCTGACCTGTTTTTCGATGCGCTCTTTAATCGGCTCGGCCAGATCGCACAAATAAGCGAAATCGTTCGGTGCCGAGCATGCCTCGATTACGGTTTTGGCCAACTCGATTGCGCCTTCGCCACCCTTGAGCCAATGGTCGGAAACGGCGAAAGCCGCGCCCGCACCTTCGGCGACGCGGCGGACGAGCTCGCGTTCGGCAGCTGTATCGGTATAGAATGCGTTCAGGCAAACAACCGGCTGCACGCCCGAACGGCGGATGATGTCGATATGCGCCAACAGATTATCGCAGCCCTTTTCAAGCAATTCGAGATTCTCGCGCGTATAGGCCTCGTCGAGCGGCAGCCCCGCCTTGACCGCCGGCGCGCCGCCGTGGGCCTTCAGCGCGCGAATGGTGGCCACAAGCACTACTGCGTCGGGCTTGAGACCGGAGCAGCGGCACTTGATGTTCCAGAATTTCTCGAAACCCATGTCGGAAGCAAAGCCGGATTCGGTAACCACATAATCGCCTAACGCGCAGGCGAGACGGTCGGCCACTACGGAATTCTGCCCAATGGCAATGTTCGCAAAAGGACCGGCATGCACCAGCACAGGCTGGCCTTCGAGCGATTGCATAAGCGTAGGCTTGATCGCATTGACCAAGAGCGCGCACATCGCCCCGTCGACCTCCAAATCGGCGGTGGTAATCGGCGCACCCGACTTTGAGTAGGCTACGACAATCTTCGCCAGCCGCGCGCGCAGATCTGCCAAGTCGGAACTCATGGCGAGAATCGCCATCACTTCCGAGGCGACAGTAATGTAAAAGCCGGAATTCATGGCATAACCGTCGAGCCGGCCGCCGTTGCCAATCTGGATATTGCGCAGACCCTGCGCGCAGAAATCCATCGCCCAGCGGAACTGAACGCGGTTTTCATCGATGTCGAGCCGCTTAAGTCCAC
>CALYTX010000148.1 GCA_945487985.1 uncultured Verrucomicrobiota bacterium
CCCCACACTTCATGCTGGATGACATCGCACTGCTCGATAGGCCGATCATTGACAACTGGCTGGTTCTTCGAATAGCCGGCGTCAGAATGGTCTCCGGGAAGATCGCGCTCAAAAAGCTGCAGGTCTTCCTTCGGACGAATCGGCTGGTGGTTGTTGTTGGCCACAAGCACGTGCTTGGAATGAATCAGATCGTAGATATCGTCAAATTCCCAATCGAGTGTGCGACGCCACTTTCCATCCTCGCAGAACGCATGCTCCCATTCGCCGTCAAACCAGATGTTGCCCGGGCGATAATTGTCGATCAGCTCCGTAATCTGCGCCATCATGAATTTCTTATAGGAGGCGTAATTGCCGGGCTGCTTGCCGCGCACCGTCTGCGCCACATTACCGGCGGGATAATCGTCGCGATGCCAGTCCATCAGCGAATAGTAGAAATTGAGCTGCAAACCCTCCTCCCGACACGCAGCCGCAAGCTCGCCGAGAATATCGCGCTTGAACGGCGTGTTACCAATGTTGTAGCCGTCATCGACCTTCGAGGGCCAAAGCGAAAATCCGTCGTGGTGACGCGAGGTGATCGTCACATACTTCGCACCGGCGTCCTTAAAGACCTTAACCCACTGCTTGGCGTTGAACTTCGAAGGATAGAAGCCGTCGGCCATACGCGCATAAGCTTTCTCGTTGAGCTTGCCAGCCTGCAAATACCACTCGCCTTGCGCATAGTTAGCGTAAATTCCCCAGTGGATGAAAATGCCGAACCGCTGGGCGGCGAATTTCTCGCGCGCCTCAAGGTTCCATTTCTCGGGCTGGTAGTCGGCGTTGACGCCCAATGACAACATTCCTGCTGCCAAGGCGATAGACAGTTTTTTCATCGTTTCCCCCTTTTTTCCTGTTTATCTATTGTCTAAACGGCAATAAAAATCCCCCGCAGCCGCCCTGCTCAAATCAACCCGCGCGAAATGAGGTGCTCAGCAATCTCCACGGCGTTGAGCGCCGCGCCGCGCAAAAGCTGGTCGCCCGAAACGAACATATCAAGTCCCTTCTTGTCGTTGCGCGAGATATCCTGACGGATACGCCCGGCCAAAACATCGTATTTTGCCGTAGCGTCAAGCGGCATAGGATACTGATTGTTGAGCGGATCGTCCACCAGCTTCACGCCTGGGGAGGACTTAAGAATCTCGCGCGCCTCTTCGGGAGTAATATCTTCCTCAAACTCGAGATTGAGCGATTCGGAATGTGCACGCGCAATCGGAACTCGCACCGAGGTGCAGCTAATCATAAGTTCGGGCGCGTGCAGCATCTTGCGCGCCTCGTTGCGCATCTTCAGTTCCTCGAGCGTATACCAGTTGGAGGTGTCGAATTTGTCGATGTGCGGAATAAGATTATAGGTCAACTGATGGGCGAATGCCTTGACTTCCAGGGGTTTGCCGGCGGCATAGGCGCGAATTTGATCTTCAAGCTCCTGCAACCCCGGCGCTCCGGCGCCGGATGCAGCCTGGTAAGTAGAGGCAATCAACCGCTTGAGTCTTTTAGCCTTGTGTAGCGGCGCAACCGCCTCGAGCATAATCGCCGTCGTGCAATTGGGATTGGCGATAACGCCCTTGTTCCAGTCGAGATCCTCAGCATTGACCTGCGGCACCACGAGCGGGACTTCCGGATCCTGGCGGAAGGCGCGCGAATTGTCGATCATTTTCGCGCCGGCTTTAACTACGGCGTCTTTAAGAGCAATAGCCACATCGGTCTTGCCGGCGAAAAGGACAATATCCAGCCCATTGAAGGAGTTTTCCGTCGCCGGCATCACATGATACGTTTCGCCGAGAATCTGCTCGTCGCGCTCACGCGAGGCGAAAACCGCAACTTTGCCGCAAGGGAATTTGCGCTCCTTGAGACATTTAATCATCTCGGTGCCGACAGCGCCGACGCCAACCAAACCAACATTATACTGCTTCATCGATGCTCCTGAATTTACTTCGATGGATTATATCATATACACGCTGACGCGCGCAAAAGCGCGCGTCAATCAAAGACTAGATTCTGCGGCTGGTAACCTCAATGACGTTCACTTGGTTGCGAAGCTGCAAAATAACCTGCTCAATCACCTTCTCCGTCGCCAGCACGTCAATGCGCATCCGCGAAACCGTTCCGTCCTCGGTGGGACCGACGTTCAGCGTCTGGATATTATAGCCACGGCCGGAAATAAGCCCCACGATGCGCGCGAGCACGCCAGGCTTATTCTCCACATAGCAGTTGAGACGGTGGATTTTCTCATTCATAACCAATCTCCCTTCCGGTTCAACCGAACACCATTTCCGTAACCGACTTGCCGCCGGGAATCATCGGATAAACGTTGGCGCGCGGCTCGACGATTATCTCGACCACCGATGTCTTGCCCGAGAAAATCGCCCGCTTGAGTGTAGACTCCAGTTTTCCCGGATCGATTACACGATAGGCTTTAGCGCCGTGCGCCTCGGCCAACTTGACGAAATTGGGCAAATAGTCATAGTCGAGATCGTCTTCAATGTGCTCGTTCTGGCAACGACCCTTCGAAGATAAAATCGACCCAGCATATCGCTTGTTATAAAAGAGTTCCTGCCACTGCCTAACCATGCCGAGGCACTCGTTGTTGATGACAACAAACGTGACTGGCAGCTTGTGCTCGACCGCCACCACCACCTCCTCGAAGGTCATCTGTGCGCCGCCATCGCCGCAAATGCACACAACGGGAGCATCCGGCCCAGCCAGCGCCGCGCCAATCGCCGCGGGAATGCCGAAGCCCATCGTGCCCATGCCACCGGAACTGAGAAAATGGCGCGGACGGTTGTGTCGGAAGTACTGGGCGGCCCACATCTGGTGTTGACCGACATCCGTGACGACAACCGCTTTGCCGCCGGTCACCTTGTCGATCGCCTCGATGGCCGCCTGCGGCATAATCACCCCTTGGCGAATAGTTTTGTAGGACATTGGCTTGAGGCGCTTCCATTCGGCGATATGGTGCAGCCATTCGGTATGGTCGGACGCTTTGATGCGCGAAAGCACCGTCGTGAGCACATCCTTGACATCGGCGACAATGCCCAGATCGGCATGCACATTCTTGTTGATGGATGCCGGATCGCAGTCGATATGCACCAACTTCGATTGTTTCGCATATTCCGAAAGCTTCGCCGTCACCCGATCGGAGAAACGCACACCTAAAGCGACTATCAAATCGGCCTCGTGAATCGACCAGTTCGCCGCAGCGCTACCGTGCATACCGGCAAGCCCTAATGCGAGAGGATCGTGCTCGTCGAACGCGCCCAGCCCCATCAGCGTCGTCGCCACCGGAATGTGTGCACGCCTGGCGAGAGCTGCAAGATCCGGCGCCGCGCCGGACGCAATCACGCCGCCGCCGGCATAGAGAATCGGCCGCTTCGCCTCGTTGATGAGCTTGGCGAGCCTGTTCAACTGCGCAGTTGTAGCCGTGGACTCAGGATGATAAGCACGAAGCGAGACACGCTCGGGATATTTGGCTGCGGTGAGCGCCTGCTGGCAATTCTTCGGAATGTCAATCACTACCGGACCCGGCTTGCCGTGGGTGGCGATATAAAAGGCCTCAGCAACCGTCTCGGGAATCTCGTCGGCAGATTTCACTAAGAAACAATGCTTAGAAACGCCGCGGGCGATCCCGGTGGTATCTGCCTCTTGAAAAGCGTCGGTTCCAATCAGCGAAAGCGGAACCTGGCCGGTAATCACAATCATGGGCACACCGTCGATTGCCGCCGTAGCCAGCCCGGTAACCGTATTAGTCGCCCCAGGTCCCGATGTCACCAGACAAACCCCCGGCTTGCCCGTAGCGCGGGCATAGCCATCGGCCATATGGGCGCAGCCCTGCTCGTGCCGGCCGAGAATAAACTTAAACTTCGCCTCCGGCAAACAGTTGAAAATATCCAAAACCTGCCCGCCTGGATAGCCAAACAAATACTCCACGCCTGCCTTTTCCAGCGATTCCACAAGCGCCTGCGCGCCCGATCTTGTCTGTGTCGTCTTCATAGATAGTATATTCTACCACAAAATAGGCGCCGCGAGAAGTGGACGGGTGCGATTGTAAACTGTCGCAGTTTGCCATAATAACGGACACTATCAACAAAGGCAGGTTGTTTCTGTTTGC
>CALYTX010000149.1 GCA_945487985.1 uncultured Verrucomicrobiota bacterium
TGAAGCTGGCGCGTCCGTACTACGATTTCTATTTCTACGGCGGCTTCTACCACGGGGTTAAACTTGTCGAGAAGGAACCGAAGGTTTTCGTGCGCACGCTTGACTGGGCAACGCGTACGCTCGAGGTCGAGATCGAGGGTGCGGATGCGGACTTGCGCGCGGAAATCGCGCTGGACGGCGAGGTGGTTCCTGCCCAATGGCGCGGCGGCAAGGCTCTGGTCAAAGCGTCCGAGGCCGCGCTCTGGTCGCCCGAGTCGCCCAATTTGCACACGCTGCAAGTCAAGACGGCGTCGCCGGACGGCTGGCGGCGGCTGGCGCCGGTCACTTTCGGCATTCGTCAAATCGAGGCCCGCGGCGGCAAAATCTATCTCAACGGCAAGGCAATCTTCCTCAAGGGGGTGAACCGCCACGAATCCTCGCCGTTTGAAGGTAGCGCTACGGGTGCGGCCACGATGCTGCGCGACTTGCAGAATCTCAAGGCGCTCGGCGGCAATTTCATCCGCGGCGCGCATTATCCGCAGTGCGATCGCTTCCTCGAGCTTTGCGACCGGCTCGGAGTCCTGGTCTGGGAAGAGTCGCTGGGATGGGGGAATGGGCAGGACTATGTGAACAACAAGTTTCCGCCGAGCGAACTTTCCGACCCGGACTTCTGCGAAATGCAGGTCAGGCAGACGCGCGCGATGGTCCGCGCCAGCTTCAATCATCCTTCGGTCATCATCTATGCGTTTCTCAATGAGTGCAACAGCACCAGGCGCGAAGGCAAGGAGCTTGTCGACCGGCTGGTCGCCACGGTCAAGGCCGAGCGGTCCGGTCGGCTCGTCTCGTTCGCCTGCAATCTCTGTTATGGCGACATCGCCCACGCCAATACCGATCTGGTGGCGTTCAACGCCTATCCCGGCACGATTCCGTCCGAGCCAGGAACCCCGGCGGAACTGAAGGCGACTGTGGAGGCTTCGTTCAACGGCATTATCGCTCATTTCCGCAAGCTCTATCCCGAAAAGCCGATTGTGGTTTCCGAATCTGGTTGCGGCGGGGCCTATGGCTGGCGCGACGACAACCATTCGATCAATACCGAAGACTTCCAGGAAGAATATCTCGAGGACATCATGTGCACATTGTGGAACAATCCCGACGTGAGCGGCTTCGCCATTTGGCAGATGAACGACGGGCGCACGCGTGAGCGGTATTGCCGGCTCAATTGCTCGGCGATGTTCGGCGGATCGATAGCGGGCATCTTCGACGCCTACCGCCGGCCCAAGCAATCGGTCGCGACGGTCAAGCGATATTTCGCGACCAGGGCGGCGGGCGAGCAATAGCGTCGCTCCGATTTGGTATAATAGCGGCCATGCGACTGCTTACCCGATACGTGTTGCGCGAGTTCCTGCTGCCGCTGTGCTACTGCATGGCGGGGTTCATGGCGATTTTCGTCCTCTTCGAACTCTCTTCGTCTTTCTCCCGGATGCTGGAGGCCAAGCTGTCGCCTTCCGACACCTTCATGTTCTTCGCCGGCTATCTTGCGCCGTATTTCATGTACCTTGCGCCGGCGGCGCTGATGCTCGCCACGCTGTACACGATGTGGAATTTCTGCCGTCATTCCGAAATCATCGCCATGCGCGCCAGCGGTGTGAGTTTCGCCGCAATTGTCAAGCCGATCGTCTTCGTGGCTGCGATGATGGCGCTTTTCGTAGTCTGGGTTAACGAAAGCTTTGTCCCGATCCATGCGCAGTGGGCCAAGCAGCTGCGCGCCGAACGCTTTCGTTTGTCGAAACTCGAACGGGCCGACGATCTTGCCTATCGAAATATGCGGCGCAGCAGGATGTGGAAGATTGGCGGCAAGGCCGATGTCTACGGACGCAGTTTGCGTGATGTGCGCGTGACCCAGGAATACGCCAATCTGCCGGGCGTACGCGAGTTTACCCTGACGGCCGAACGTGCCGACTATCTCGACGGCGAATGGTGGTTCACCGAGCCGCATCTGCAGCATTACGACCGCAATGGGCGTCAAATCGCTACCCGGACGCCGGAATTAGACGCGTTGCGGTTTCGCGTGTTCCCGGATTTCAAGGAGCGGCCAGCGGATATCGTCGGCCAGAATCGCGACTGGCGCTACAACAGCGTGCGTGGCAAATTGCGCGCCGTGCGTCAGAACCGCGATCTCACGCGCAATCAGCGCGTCGGCTGCCTCTACGATGCGTGGGCGCAGATAATGGCGCCGTTGGCTTGCATTGTGATTACGCTTTTCGCCATTCCCGCCGGCATTGCATCGGGACGGCAATCGGTGTTTCGCGGCGTTCTCGGGGCATTGGCCATGTTCTTCGCCTATTACGGACTTGTTATCGCTGGCATGGTGGTGGCTAACAAGATGTGGGTGCATCCGGTGATCGCCGCGGTGCTGCCGCCGGTGGTCTTTCTCTGTCTGGGCGCGAGGGCGTTCTATCGCCATCGCTGAGCGCGCGTCTGCCGCGACAAGTCTCCCTCGATTGCCAGTTTTGTGATATACTTTGGGTATGGGATTTTTCAAGGCATACGATATGCGCGGCACGTTTGGGGTCGATTTCGACCTTGATACCGTCTACAGGGCGGGCAGGGCGTTGCCCAAGGTCGTTCCGGGCCGGCGCTGGCTCGTTGGGCGCGACTGCCGCAGTACGAGCGCATCGATTCTCGAAGCGCTTGTCAAAGGACTGGGCGAGGCGGGAGTCGAGGTCGTCGACATCGGCCTTTGCACTACGCCGATGGTGTATTTTTTCACCGCCCAGGACGGATTCGACGGCTCGGTGATGATTACCGCCTCGCACAATCCGCCAACGGACAACGGGCTGAAGGTTTCAATGTCCACGGCGTTGCCTGTCGGCTATGCCAACGGACTCGACGCGGTCGAACGGCTCGTCGCCGCCGATGCGGCGCATTTCGAGCCCGACCGCGCGTTCCAGCCTGCAAGCGTATCGCCAGAGCACCTCGCGCGCTATTTGGCATGGCAGAAGGAGCAGACCGACAGCGGCCTCTTCAGCGGCCTTAAATACGCAGTTGACGCCTCCTGCGGCATGGCTTCGCTCTTGGTGCGCGAGCTCTTTCCGGGCGCGAGGATTATCAACGACAAACTCGACGGCTCCTTCCCATGCCACAGCCCCAATCCGCTCGATTCGTCCGCACGCGAGCAGGTTTCGCGACTCGTCCGTGAAGAGCGGCTCGACTGCGCGATTATTTTTGATGGTGATGCCGATCGGGCGATGTTTGTCGATGAAAACGGCTGCTTCGTGCAGAGCGACTACCTTATTCCCATCGTGGCGCGTGCCACCATGGCGCGACTGGCGCCGACCGAGCGCCAAGGGGTGAAGATTATCCATGACGTGCGCACGTCTCGCGGCGCAATCGAGGCGATTCGCGAAATGGGCTGCGAGAGCGTGATGGTTCCCGTCGGGCACGCTTTTGCCAAGCCGCTGTTGCGCAAGACGGGCGCGCTCTGCGGCGGCGAGCTGGCCGGACACTACTATTTCCGGGAATTCTACGGTTGCGATTCTGGGATTCTCGCCGCCTTGCGCATCCTCGGCGAGATTGCCGCCGCGAAAAAGGCAGGCGCGACCTTCAGTGAGATGATGCGGCCGATAGCTGGACGCTACGCCAACTCGGGCGAGCTCAATTTCAAGATTGCCGACAAGGACGCGGCGATTTCGCGGGTGCTCGCGTCCGCGAAACAGCTGGGGACGGAACTTTCGCGCTCGACCATGGACGGTACGCGCATCGAATTCGCCGAGGGGTGGATCAATGTGCGCAAATCTAATACGGAACCATACTTGCGGATTTTGGCCGAGTGCGACACGTCAGCGCGGCTTCATGATTGGAAACGGCTGCTGACCGAAGCTGTCGGGTGTTTGCAACCGCGGTAGATTTTTTGGTAAAATAAGCGAAGTTTTCACACTAAAAGGGAAATCTGCAATGATCTATTCGACTGAGGTTGAACACCAGTGCCCGCTTATGAAAGGGTGCAATCACGGTCCAGCTCCTATTCCTGAGGAAGGAAAGTGGGTGCAGGCCAAGCAAATCAAGGATATTTCCGGCTATACGCACGGCGTGGGCTGGTGTGCGCCGCAGCAGGGCGCGTGCAAGCTGTCGCT
>CALYTX010000150.1 GCA_945487985.1 uncultured Verrucomicrobiota bacterium
CATAAGAATCGATGTCTTCGTGTTCATATTGCAAAATAGTTTATCACATTCCATGTGCCTTGCATCAAACTTTTAGTTTACGATTTCGTAAACTTCGGCTATCGCACGGGAGCGCCGTCAGGAAGCACCGTGCCTAACAATCTCCACGCCTCGCGAGCAGCCGATGCGAGTGGCGCCGGCAGCAATCATCTCCAAGGCGTCTTCGCGGGTACGGATTCCTCCAGCCGCCTTGACCCCCATTGTCGCGCCGACCGTCTCGCGCATAAGTTTTACATCTGCCGTCGTTGCCCCGCCGGGACCGAAACCGGTGGAGGTCTTGACAAAGTCGAAACCGGCCGCTTTCGCCATCCGACAGGCCAGCACTTTTTCCTCATCCTTCAAATAGCAGCACTCGATAATCAATTTGGTCACGATCGACTTGCCGTGCGAGTGCACCATCGTATTGAGAGCCTCCCATTCCTGCTCCAGCGCCTTGTATTGCCGGCTGTCCGCGCCTTGTGCGGCGGCCGCTTTCATCGCGCCGGTGTTCAAAACGAAATCGAGTTCTGTCGCGCCGTTACCGATAGCCTCCTTCGCCTCGAAAGCGACCACCGCGGGGGTGGACTTACCCAGCGGAAAATCGATTACCGAACAAACACCAACGCCGCAGTCCGCAAGCAACTCCGACGCCAGCTTGACATCGCAGGGATTTACGCAGACCGCCGCAAAACCATATTGTCGCGCCTCGCGGCAAAGCCGGGCAATGTCGTTGTGATTGCTGTCGGGCTTAAGCAGCGTATGATCGATATATTGGGCTAATTCCATAACAATCTCCAGTCGTATTTTTCTGCAGGAAAGCGGTCTGTAGCATAGATTATCACCGGGCGAAAAGAATATCTGGCGGCGGCTTGACGGCAAAACGGACGATTCTGCCGCTGACCGGATGGGGAAAGGCGATTTCCACGGCATGTAGCAACGTTCGCCTTGGCCGCACTGCCATGCAAGCGTCTTTCCTGGCGTCGCCGTAAAGCGAATCGCCGGCAATCGGGCAGCCAAGATGCGCGGCATGGACGCGAATCTGATGAGTGCGGCCAGTGGCGATTTTGAACTCGACCAGAGAAATCGTCCCAGAGCGTTCCAAAACAGTCCAGGACGTTATTGCGCGCTTGCCGCCAGGAACATTGACTGCCATCCGCCGAGGATCCCACGGCTTGCGCCCAATCGAAGTTTCGATTTCTCCGGAGTTGGTCTTCGGCGCGCCGTGAACGATGGCGAGATAGGTTTTCTTGACCTGTCCGTGCTTCTCGAAGGCCTCGCGCAAATGCGTGTATGCGCGCTGGGTGCGCGCGAAAACCATCACCCCGCTCGTATCCGCGTCAAGACGGTGCACAACCCCGGGCCGCTCGGCACTGCCGACCAAAGCCATTTCCGGAAACCGATCCGCCAACTCCATGCAAACCGCCCCCTCCTCGTGCCCGGGGGAAGGATGCACATACGCGCCCGAAGGTTTGTCGACAACGATGATGTCGTCGTCGGCAAAAACAATCTGGATGCTGCGCGCCACTTATTTCGCCGCCGTATGCACGGTGACCTGCGGGAAGGGAATTTCGATATGCTCGTTATCGAGTGCTACTTTCACCGCTTGAAGAACGTTGGCATACACGTTCCAATAGTCGGCATTGCGCGCCCAGGGACGAACATTGACTGTAACCTGGCTGTCGTCCAGTCCGCCAACCGCTACCACTGGCGCAGGATCTGCCAGCACCCCTTGAACCTCGCTTACCGCCTGCTTAATCACCTCGATCGCCTTGGCGATGTTTTCGCCGTAGGCGATGCCGACCTTGAGATCGACGCGACGCTTGTCGAGCGCGCTGTAGTTGACGATGGGTCCGCCCCAAACATTCTTGTTGGGCAGGACTATGCGCTTGTTGTCGGCGGTGGCCATGACCGTAGCCATCATATTCACTTCGACGATCGAGCCGGTGTGGCCGGCAGCGTCGACCACATCGCCGACCTTGAATGGCTCGTTAATGGCAATCATCATGCCAGCGGCGAGGTTTCCAAGCGACTCTTGGAAAGCGAAGCCAAGGATGAACCCCGTCACCCCCAGCCCGGCAATCAGCGGCGCCACATCGACGCCGAGACGCCCGATCACCATCACCAGCAGCACCGCCCAGCAAGTCTTCGAAACAACCGAAGCAGCGAATGATGTGAATAGCGTCCGACGGGCGCCGTTGCGTGTGAGCGCGCGGTTGACAAACGCATTGATAAAACGGATAGCTATCCAGCCGACGAAGAAGACGAGCGATGCAAGCGCGAGGTTCACCGCGCAGTTTACGCCCTTCTCCGCAAGCCACCCTACGATGTCTTGCCACAACTCCTGCCCGGCGGTAAGCTGCGAGGATATGGTGGAGGCAACTGCGTCTTTTACGCAGACGGCGGTCGAGGAAACATCATTGGTAGGCATTATCGTATCTCCATTGAATCGTAATTTGATTGTCTACATTATATCATCTTCACGGACGAACGGCGATACAGCAGCCACATCGCGAGCGCAAGGGCCGCATACCAGAGCATACATGTCAGTGCCGACCAGCGGACTGTCTCGAACGACATAAACGGCATCTTCGCCACTGCCGCAGAAACTGCAACCATCGACTTGGCCATCAACGCCGAAATATTGTTCAGATGGACGGCAAGCGTTTTGGAGAAATAGCTCGCCAGCACCCCAAGCGTGCCGGCGGCAACACCCACCGCCGCCGCAGGCAAAACGGCAAGGTTGGCCAGAAGCCCTCCTGGCGTCAGACGGCCGAAGAAATGCGCGGCAATCGGAACTCCTGCCGCCCAGGCCGAAAACGAAAACGCACAAAAACAAGCGAACCGACCGCAATTCGCGGGCAGACAGCGTCCGCAGTAAACAAGCGCAAGCATGACGACGAAGGACATTTCACTGCCAACATCCAACAGCGCTGACGGATCATATACATGCACGAGCGCAAAGGCGGCCGACCAAGCGACGAGCGCGTTCGGCCGCCGCCAGAACACCGGAGCCAAGCCATAGCAGGTAATCATCAGCGCCGCGCGCAACGCGCTCGGCGGCAGCCCGACCATAATGACATAGAACCACACCGCCGGCAGCAGGAGGAAGGCCATCGTCCGCACCGGCACGGCCATAAAGAGCAAAATATACAGCAGTGTTCTCGCCACGACCATCACATGCAGACCCGAAATCGCGAAAACATGCACCGTGCCGGCCGCGACGAACAGCTCCCGGTCTGCACGGTCGAGTAGCCGCCGCTCGCCCAGCAGTATCGCGCGGTTGATCTTTACCGCCAGATTATCATGCTCCAGCCCCCAGCCGATGCGCGCCGCCAAATCGGCTTTGACCCTCGCAAACTGCGCCCGGATCGGCGTACGCTCACACAGCCGCCGGCAACTGGAGACAGCATCGCCGCGCACATAGAGACGGCGCCGGTCGAGAACTGATTGCGGATCGCCAACGAGCAGACCCGATACTTCCCAAGTCTCGCCGGGGCGTGGCATGCTCGACAACAGTTCCGCCGGGACCTCAACGCGCACCCGCGCCCCGCCGGCAACACCGTCGAAAACTACTTTGCGCGCGCCACGGCGTCCAGTCCAAATCGCCGGCTCGTCCACGACCTTAAGCTGGAGCGTACGTATCAGCGAAGGGCCTGGACGGTGGGAAAGCGACAGTGCCGACCGTCGCGACAGCACCACTCCCCACGACAGCGCAACCCCGGCGAGAAACACCGCCACATACGGCCAGATTCGCCAGCCCAAGCCATACCCCAACAACATCCACAACACCATCAGTGCCACCACAACCGGCGCGAGCGCGGCGAAACGTTCGCCAGCAAAACCAATCGCTTCGCCGAACGCCAACGCCGCGCAGCATACAAGCCACTTTCTTTCCACACCCATGACAACCTCCTTGTACCGACGAGGCACATCATAGCGAAGCGGACGAAAAAATGTGTGCGGAATGTGTCCGAAATGTGTACGAAAATTCACACACATTTTTGTTGATAATGCGGCAAAGTCTGGGATGAAAGCAGGGTTCTTCGCACCAGCTTCAA
>CALYTX010000151.1 GCA_945487985.1 uncultured Verrucomicrobiota bacterium
CATAACGCCGACAGATTTTGGGGGTGGGGACGAATTTTATGGGTGATATGGGGGGCGGAATCATGAATGGCTTTTTGCGCACTTTGACAGTGTTGGTTGGCTTTGGATGGATAATCCCGGCAGTCGCCCAGGTTATTTCGATTTCACCTGACGGCGAGGTCAAGCTCGCCGCGGCAGTCGCAGCGGCGGCCGATGGCGATGAAATCAGCCTCGCGGCGGGAACCTACGAGATTTCCGGCGAGATTGCCGTCGACAAGGCTATTGCCATTGCGGCAGCCGAAGGCGTTGCGCGTGATTGCGTCATCGTGACCAATGTGACGGGAACGTCGCGCCTGTTTACATTGAGCAGCCCTGGTGCTTCGCTGCGCGGCATCACGCTTACGGGCGGTGTGGAAACTTATGGCGGCGCCGTGCTCCTTCAGTCTGGCACGATTACGAATTGCGTGCTTTCCGGGAATCGCACCACGGGCGTTTATCCGTCGACCTCCGCCTCTGGCGGCGCCGTACTGCTGGTGGCGGATGGCAAAGGCCAAGTGGTCGACTCGTTGTTCTCGTACAACGGGGCGGTACAAGACAATTCGAAACTTGGCGGCGGTGCCGTTGCCGCGACGGCCCGCAAAGCGACCGAGGCCGTTATCCGCTGTGAATTCATAAAGAACACATCCTCTTGGGGCGGTGCGGCGTACGGCATCTATCTTTTTGATCCCGAGTTCGTTTCCCATCGCAAGGAAGGCGACCAGCGCGGCGGCCTCTTCGCCAACAACTGTACCGTGTTCAGGGCGAAGATCAGCCCCTTTACCGAGAAATTCATGGGCGGCATCTTCAACAATTGTACTGTTTACGATACGTTCTTTTCCGGGATTGTGAACAGTTCGGGTGACGGGCTTCAAAACGGAGTCGCCCTCGTCCAAGGCGGTAAACTTTACAACTGCACCTTCACCAAATGCCAGAGCAATAGCGGATTCCTAGGGAAGAACGCGGAGATTTACAACTCCATTTGCTGGGGAAACATCAACCAGCCTGGCTTCTCCGATGGCAAGGTAGAGTATAATTGCCTCGAAAAACCAATTGACGGCACGGGCAACATTTTTGCAAATCCCCAGCTCTCGGATACGGGCGAGCTCGGAAACTCGGTCTGCATCGACAAGGCCATGACCGAGGCCCCATATTTCCCCGAAGCCGAATTGCGGACGGTTGATGCGGCGGGCAAGCCGCGCAACGCGCTTGGCGGCGTCGACCTTGGCTGCTTCGAGCGCCAGTCGCTGGACGCGGATGCACTTTCCGCCTACATCGAGCGCGAGAGCCAGTCCGTTCCGCTTGGTTCAGTCTCTTCGTTTACGGTCTTGCTGGTTGCGCCTCCTAAAACCGCCGTCGAACTTAATGTCGACTATGGCGACGGTTGCACCAAAACTCTCACACATGTCATGTCCGGATACAACGATTCCGTTGTCATTGAGCACACCTACGTCCGCACCGGAGCCTTTACGCCGTCTGTAACCGCTCGCGTCGGCTCGGTGTCCAGCGCGGACTCGGTGAGCAACCTCCTCAGCGTACTTTCGCCCGCAACGCACCTCTATGTTTCTCCGACGGGTGATGACATCAATGACGGCCTCGCGCCGGGAAGCGCGAAACGGACGCTTTATCAGGCCTACATGGCGGCCTCCGATGGGGCGACGATCCATCTGTTGGCGGGGGATCATGTGGTGGGCGAGGCGACCATTACGATGGACAAACCCATTAGCATTGCTGGAGCGGGCACTTCTTCGACTCGCTTTGCCGCAGATAGCGGACTGGTTAGCCTGGTCTGCAACAACGCCAACCTCTCCATCAGGGACATTGCCTTCGAGGGCCTTACCAACAATGTTTCGTTGCTTGTCATGTCCAAGGGAACCGCTTCTTCGCTCTCGTTCAAATCCTGTAAAACTGAAAAAGCGGCCATGATTTCTATGGCAAACGTTGCCGGCATGACTCTTTCAGATGTGACGATTTCCCATTGTTATGCGAAGAGCCTCGTTTCCGGCGGCGGCAAAGACAATGTCAAGGCGCTTAACGTGCGGATCGCCGATTCCTGGGGAACCGACTATGGGTCCGCTTTCTATGGGGTTTCCTTGTACCGTTGCCGCGTGGAGCGCGTCATCGCAAGCAAATGCCTGTTGATCAATTGCGCGGCCTATGATTGTCTGCTTTCTGAAAACCAAGTCGACGGAGGAACGGTGGAAGGGATTCTGCGAAACACCTCGGCCTATAACTGCACGGTGGTCAACAACAGGGGCAAAGGAACTTCAGCATCCGTAATCGCCCGCAACTACCCCCACTACAACAGCATCTTCTACGGCAACCGCAACTATGACAGCAAGGGCAATGCGACCGTCATGGGATGTTATACCGAAAATGCGACATTCTACAATTGCTGGATCGAGAAAGGAACTGCAAACTGCGTGGTAGGCGACACCAAGAACATCTATGGGAGTAATCTGGTGCTGGCACGAGACTTTCGCCTGAAGTATAACTCGCCATGCATCGACGCCGGCAATAATGAATATTTCCCCAATCCGACATTGCGCACGGTCGATCTTGCCGGGAACCAGCGCATCCGCTCCGGTTCAATCGATCTGGGCTGTTTTGAATATGATCCGCAGGGAATGGCCATCAGGATCAAGTAGGAAAACTCAGAAAGCCTGATGCCGTCGAGAGCCACGCCGAGTGCTGAATGCTGGGTGTCACTTTCGATTGCCTCGTCCGCAAGGATTTGTGCTATAATATTCATGTTGGCCTGCAAAAGCAAGCGGAATGTTGCGTTCATGATGCGCTATGAAAGGCAGGTGCGCCGACGGCGACAGCGACTTGGCTGCCCTGGTGCGATGGTTATGCAATGGTGGTAAAATGGAAGCTGAACTCGAAAAAAAACTGCTTATTGATGTCGCCAGGCTCGAAAGCGAGGGTGAAATTCTCGAAGGCGAGGTTGATATCGTCGATCTTGACGAGGAGTTTGTCCATCCCTTCGGCGGCGTCCGTTATCGTCTGAAAGCCCAGCTTTTCAATACCGAACTGGTTGTTCAAGGGCATCTCGAGCAGGATTTCGATCTTGTCTGCAGCCGTTGTGACCGTGAGTTCGACACAACGGTAAAAGTCGATGACTTTTGCGTTTCCTGCGAAGTTCCGCCGGCGGCCGAGTTTGTCGATTTGACTACAGAAGCAAGAGAGAGTATAATACTCGCCCTACCGACATACCCGTTATGTGATGAGGATTGTCCCGGGCTTCAGCAAAAGGTTGAAAAACCGGCGGATGGACGATGGAGCGCGCTTGACGGCTTGAAGGTGGAATAAGATTCAGTCGAAAAGAAGAATGAAGGAGTAGAAAAATGGCAAGTCCTAAGAATCGGGTTTCGAAGATGCGCAAGCGGCAGCGGGTTGCTTCCCTCGAGAAGCCGATCCTGGCGCAGGTCGCCACCTGTCCCGCCTGCGGTGCGGCTGTCCGTTCCCATCGTGCGTGCCCCAAGTGCGGCACCTACAATGGCCGCAAGGTGGTCGCCGCGGCGAACTAAAACTTAATCCGGTCGAATTATGACGCGGATTGCGCTGGATGCAATGGGGGGCGATTTCGCCCCCAAGCAAATTGTTGTTGGAGCGGTAGAGGCCGCTTGCGGGATTCCTGATGTGGAGATTCTGCTGGTGGGTCAGATGGCCGCCATCCAGAGCGAGATAGAGTCGTTTTCCAAGGATCGCCGGCTTCTTGCCCAGCGCGCGATTGAAAGCGGCACCCTGAAAATAATCCATGCTCCGGAGATTCTGGAGATGGACGATACTCCGGCGGAATCGGTCCGGAAGAAGAAGGATTGCTCGATTAACGTCGCCATGCGCCTTGTGAAGGAAGGGCGTGCGGATGTCTTTGTTTCCGCGGGCAATTCTGGCGCGGTCGCCGCCAGCGCGATGTTCACCCTCAAGCGCATCGCCCAAGTGCACCGTCCGGCTATCGCGATGATTCTGCCCACGGCTACGCCCGACCGTCCTTTGTTGCTGCTTGACGCCGGCGCGAATATGGATTGCAAGCCCGAATGGCT
>CALYTX010000152.1 GCA_945487985.1 uncultured Verrucomicrobiota bacterium
AGGACACGAGCTTTTCATGCTTGGTAGAGGAGTTCGACTCTCCTTGGGGCTGCCACCAGATTAACCTTTTTGAGCGTTTTTGAGAGCTTGCGAAACCTGAAGCATGCGCGTAGAAAGGTCTTCAAAGCCAACATCAGTTGAATAGATGTCTTTGTAGTATTGATACGCTTTCTCCAAATCGCCCGCCTCTTCAGCGCACAAACCAAGCTGATAGACGACTTTTTTCTTGAGGTCGTCCATCGTCGGAATCGCATCCCGGGCAGCTTCCAGCTGCACCAAGGCCATGTCGGTTTGCCCCTTCTTAAGGAAGCACAAGGCAAGATAGTATAGTGCCCACAGACGATCCTTGGGCGACTGCTGCGCAATCTGCAAATGCTCGAGAGCTTCGTCGTAATATTCGTAGGTGTAGTACTGAACTCCCAACTCATAGTGCAGATGCTTGTCGTTGGGATAGCGTTCGACGCGCTGGGCGAGGTCGTCGAAAACGAACTGGCTTTTCTGCCCCTCAAGATCGGCGGCACCTTCTTCGTTGCCCTCTGCACGGCACTGCTCAATGAGTTGATCGTAATAGAGGATGGTCGTTTGGGATAGCATGCGGTCGAGCTCGGGATCCATCGCACCAGATATTTCAATGGCCTCGTTGAGACAGTTGATTGCCTCTTCGTAGCGCTTGTTCTGGTTGTAGATTCGCGCCAACGCACGGCGGGCGTTCATATTCTTGGGCTCTTTTTCGATTTGCGCGAGCTTCTCGGCAATAATCACCTCGGCATCGTCGCCGATGAGCATGGCTTTATTGACCGCATCGAGTTTCTTCGCCTGATCCTTATTGGCTATCAACGCCTGAAAGCCGCCCTTCTTCCCTGCAGACTGCTCCCAGCCGGCATTCATCGTGGCCTGCGCTTCGGAGTTCTTCAGCAGCGAAAGCACGCGCTGATCGCCAGGCTTGATTTCGGCCAGCTTCTGGTAGGCGTCGCGCGCCTTGGTCCAGTTCTTCGCCATCTGGTAGTAGATGGCCACTCGCTCAAGCAGTGCTGGATCGCGATTGCTGCACTCATAGGCCGCCTCAACTGAAATGGCAGCATGGTCGGTTTTGCCGGCGGCCTCGGCAGCCTTGACCGCCGCCTCGATATTGTCGGGGTCGAGCGGATTCTGGCATAGAAGCTTTTCGGCTTCGGCCATCGCCTCGACGCCGGCGCCCTTCTTTACGAGACCCATTATCTTTTGCCGCGCCATCATGCAACTGAGCTTGACGCCGATACCAGTTTTACCGTTGCGACGGAAATTGGCAATCTGCGCCGCGCGCAGAAGCTTGCGCGTCTCCAGCACATCGGGGGCGGCGGCAACCGCCTCCATCAACATATCAACGGCCAATTCGAATCTTCCGGACTCCAGAGCCTGACGTCCGCGATTAGTGAAATTCTGTGCTTTCTGTGCTAAATCAACTGCCATGGTTTCGGTATGGAAATTAAGAGAATGGGTAAGATTGCCAAATCGTCATTTTGCGGACGCTCAAGGAGAAACCGCTAAACGAGAGTCGTCACCTTGGAAATCGAGAAAATCCCGCGCCTTGTAGGTTTTGAGCATAAAATGAGTAGCGGTGGAAAGCACCCCTTCTATCGTGGAAAGATCTTGCGCGACGAATTGAGCGACATCTTGAAGGCTTTCGCCTTTAACAAACACGAGTAGGTCGTAACCGCCCGACATGAGGAAGCACGCCTCCACCTGGGCAAATTTCGCGACCCGCTCGGCGATCTTCCCGAAACCGCAATCGCGTTGCGGAGTTATCTTCAGCTCGATTACCGCATGGACTTCATTCATCTCACTTATCCTTTCCGGCCTCGGCGGAATCCGCAGTAGGAGAATCCCACTTCATGGCCAACACGTCATCAACAATTTGCCGCGCCAAATCCTCGGCGATTCTACCGGATGCTTCGCGCTCGCCAGTAAGCTTGTCGTCATGCCCGAGAAATGTCGTGCGAGCCGTGTATCGACGATTATCGATAAGTACGGTTCCTGCGCGCTTGTCGATGACACTGACCTCCGCCACAACTTTGAACTCGTGCTCGCGGTTGCGCGAGCCGGTTTTGCGCTCGTAGGCAACGATTCGCGATAGGCTGCTCTTGACAACACCCTGCACCTCGATCGCGCTCTGCCCCGTTCGCCGGATGCGCATAGTACCCTCGCGTTCGAACTCGCGCAGCGTTTGACGCGTAATTTCGCTGCCCAAACCAGTTACACCGCTTTCATTGACGAACACAGGAACGGATACAGTGCGCATCGCCTCGGGAACCGATGGTTTCCAGTTGTAGCCGGCACAACCAGCGAGGAACGCCAAGGCCATCGCGCATAGCAACGACGCCACTGGAAGATGTCTGTTCATTTGCTCTCCTTCTTCAGCTCTTCAATCCGAGCGCGCGCCTTTTCGGCGTGCTCGCTCAGGGGATGAATCTTTAGAAACTGCTCGTAGGCACTGATAGCGCTCTGTCGCGTACGAGTACGCGAATCGTAGAATTTCGCCGCCCGATAGGCCTCGTCCTCGATATTGCGCGTAGCCTCGGACAAAAACCCTTCGAGCTCGATGCGCGCATTTTCGTCGAGACCGCTTCGCAAAGCGAGGCGAAGAAAATCGATTGTATCCTGATTGAGCGAGCGGTTGTAATTATGGCGCCGCAAAACAGCCATCCTACAGCGAGCCTCGCGCGGAATGGATGTCCGCGCCGCTGGCGAATGTGCGTAAAGCATGCGGATGCTCTCGTATACACGCACGGCTTCCTCGAACTCGGCGTCGCTCTCGCGTAGCTCGGCAATCGTCAGCATCGCCTCGGGGGCATAGACGGCTCCTGGCGCACGCAGAACCACCGCTTCGAAGGCACGGCGCACAGCGACGTTGTTGTCGAAGCGAACCCACATTAGGTGCTTGCCGTGTTTGCGCATCAGTTTGGCAACTTCGTAAAGCCGGTAAGCAATTGCGTCGAAGTTGCATTGCGAAGAATAGTAGTCGAGAAGATACTTGTATTCCCGGAAAGCACCTTCAAAATCATTATCAGATTCCAGCAACAGGTCGGCGAGTTTCTCTTGCGCTAAAGGCGCCTGCGCGCTGGCCGGCCACTCACGCACGAGCGCATCGCACGCCTTGCACGCGGCCGAATACGACTGGTTCGACACGCACTCAAGCGCGAACGCGTACTGGCTGGCAGCATCGGATTTTTTCGGGCCGTTGATCCAGGAGAACCAGCGCGGAGTTTTCTTGCGCTCGGGCAACGGAGCTTCGCGGTCGAAGCCAGGGTAGGCGTCAGTCGCGTAATGTGCGCCCGGGCCAGGGCTCGTTCCAGGTGGCACAGCCGGAGATGGCGGCGACAGCAATACCGCCGAGGCAGCCAGAATGATAGTGTGCTTAAGAGTCATACATGAATATTATAACACATTGGAATGGTGTAAAATGGTTTTATTGTCCGCGCACTGGCGGTAGCCGGCCGTTCTCGAGCAAATCCTTGACTATCATACGCACTTCCGCATCGAAATCGCCTTTGACAATCCACTTGAGGTAGTTGGGCTCGTTAAGGAGCAAGTCTTTAAGTTTCTCCCCCTTCTTCTTGCCAAAGTTGATTGTAAGCTCGCCGTTCCGCCACCGGAGCATCCCCATGCGATCGGCGTTGAGCGGGTCGTTGGGTACGAGATACTCGTCCAAAGCCGCAGGCGTCTGCGGCAAATCTGGGTATCGAGTCAGCTGAGCCTTGAGCACTTCAAGCGTCGCGCGTGCATCGGCCTCGGCTCCGTGCGCGCCGTCGTGATTGCGCCCGAGGTAGAAAGAGACTGCCGCGGAAAGATCGCGCGGCTCCTTACGGTGATAGATGCGCTGCACGTCAATCCGCCGCCGGGAGGACGCGGAGAAATTCATGCCCACGCGGGCGAATTCCTCTTCGAGGCAGGGAATATCAAAGCGATCGATATTGACACCGGAAAGATCGGCGCAACGGAAGACCTCGCGAATTTCCGCGGCCTTTTCGGAGAAGGTTGGGCAGTTCTTGCCGATCTCGTCGGAAA
>CALYTX010000153.1 GCA_945487985.1 uncultured Verrucomicrobiota bacterium
CGCGGCAGGAAGAGACGGGGGGGATAAAGGATTCCATCCCAGACTTTGCCACATTATCAAAAAAAACGAAACGGCGACTTGCCCAGCAAGCCGCCGTTTTCACCTGTCTGAATACTTACTTTATCGTTCAGCTCAGGCCGCAGAAATAGCCTCGCAAGGGCACTGCGCCGCGCAAGCACCGCAATCAAGGCACTTGTCGGGATCAATCGTGTAAGGCGTACCTTCGTTAATCGCCTCGGCCGGACAGGCCGCCTTGCAACCGCCGCAACCAACGCACTTTTCACCGTCAATCTTCATCGCCATTTTGGATTCCTCCTTTTTGTTAAAAAAGCAAAGGAATTTTACCACCTAATCCTGGAGTTAGGCAACGGTAATTTTCACCCTCCGGGTCGAATGGGTGTGTCGGCGTATCCGTTCCCCGCACAAGCGGACTACCTGTTGTGCACGACGCTACAACAGTTAGCCGAAGGCCTGGCGGACGAGGTCTCCTTGACGCCCTCGCCAGTCAACCATACCACTCGCGAATGGGTCTTCGCGCACTTATGGCATTCCCAAGACAATCGATACTTGCCGCGGAATCCTCGGAATGAAACCGTGCCCATCCGATCCACTTTAAGTCTCTCACGCGTCTTCCACTCGCGGTTGATGAGTTCGTCCAGCGCAAGGTAGGCGGGCTTCTTCTGCATATCGCGCGTGAAAAGACCCGAGACGAGCGGCTCGCCGTAGACACCCCCGCCATCGACGGTGTTCCACCATGTAATCCCCTTCACCGCCCGATGCGCGAACCACGCCCGGTAGATGTTGCGCGTCAGAATGGCCTGAATCTGACGATCCGCCTCCGTAATTCCCGGCGCGGCAATCGTCACCTCGGAAACATGAAGTGGTTTGCCGGTCTTCTCCATGGTATCGAGTTTTTCGCGAATCGCCATCGGCGTTCCCACCCAGTTGACATTTGTCGCCCCTTGCGCCAATCGCATGCAGGCGTTCGTATCGAAAATATGCATCTGGCATCCAACCACGTCGATCTTCGCGCCCTCCGATTCAAGCTGGCTAATCTGCCGGCGTAGATCCTCGCCAACGTACCAATCGTTGATGCAGAGATCCGCCGTTGGCTTCATCGCCGCTTTCGCGTCCATTAAGGCGTGCAACGGATAATCCCCCGGCATAATACCGTAGCGCGCCGTTTTCCAGACCGGCAGATTCGTCCGCGCCTTGCGGTAACGCGTCCAATCCTGACAGCTTTCGTTGACAACATCCCAACTGTCGACAACCGATCCGAAATCATGACCGATTTCATCCACGCGCTTCTTGAAGATCCGCCGCATTTCCCGCGTGAAAACCGGCATTGCCGCCGCGATCTCCTCCTCCGACATTTTGTCGTTGAGCGCCGTCCACGCCGCGCACCACGGTTTCTGGAATCCGAAATGCTCGCCCGCCCCCGCACGCTCGCGCTGCGCGTAATCCGCGTGGCGCGGAATCCCGAGTGCGTCCAGATTGCGCTTCTCGTTTTCCGGACAGTACCAATCGTAGATCCAATATGGCTTGGATGTCCCCCAGATGAGAATGTGTCCGTGGACGCGCACATCCTTGTACTTGAGGAAGTCGATTACCGGACCCGGCGCGGGACGCCGCCAAAAACGTTCCAATTGCGCCGCCTCCGGGGAGAGCGCATTCCAATACGACTCCGAATCCTCGTAGGAAGCATGCGCACGCAGCTTGCCCGGCTCCGGCTCGTAGTCCATCCAATAGAACGCGACCGTCGCCTGGTTGAACAGTCCGCCCCGCCCGTAACTCGCCTTGTACGCATCGTTGTACACCGTCTTACCAAGCTGGTTGAAATTGAAAATGTGCGCGCCGAAACGGAACTCGTGATCAAGCTGTTCGACCGTGACCACGGTGCCGTCCGGCGCATCGACTACAAAGACGCCGTCCGCTTTGCGGTTCGCTTCGATATCCGCATCAATCTTCGCTTGCGCGTCGTCATTCCAGATTGCCCAATACGCCTCACTCATAACGGACGGGTCGCAGCCCGCCGGAACGCCATGCTTCGGCGCGTCCGCAAACAAGCAAACGGACAACCCGCCAATGGCAACACTGCAGAGCAAATTTCTCATCTTTTTCACCTTTAAACGGGAAACCACACGCCGTCAACGCACGCGCAACACGAGCGGAACGGCCAGCAGGCGGAGGCGCAGGCGGCCGATTTCCTTTGCCGTCAGCGCGGTGTCGTATATCGCCCAATCGTCGAGGTAGTATCCGCCGTCGCCGGTATTGACGCGATAATAGGCACCGATGACTCCGCCGTGGAGCGAACCGATCTGGCCGGCCTGGCCGATGTTGGCGGGAATCGTCTTCGCGGTCGCAACCGCCCTGTCATCAACATAAAGCGTTGTGCCGGCAGGCGTTGCGACTACTGCAAAGAGATGGAACGCGGTCTTCAAGTTGGCGATATTCGTCATCTCGACGATGAGTTCGGCAGTTGAGGGGGTTGGCCACGCGACGACGCCGACCGAATCGGCGCCTGTGCAGACGAGTCCGAAGCCGGAACCGCCACCGGTCGTCGCGCCCAAGCCCCAGAGCGGCACGGCGGTTGTGACATCACCCGACGCCGTCCGCCCAGCGAAATCAAGCCGGGCAACAGTCGTCACCGTCAACGCGCCGGCGTAATTCGGCGCCTTGTTGGCCGAATTTCCACCCCAATACGGGACAAAACGATCATTATCGCTCGTGTAGAAGATATGCGCGGAGCGTCCGTTGCGTCCTTTCGAGACCGTGAACGGTCCGTTGCCGTTCTTGTCGCCCCACGACGAAATCGCGTAGGTCGAATCGACCGCCTTCGCGCCGTCGAGCGTCACCTCGGTGCCGGACTCGTTGAAATCGTAGTGCATAAACTTGTTCGCAGCAAGCGGATCTTGCACCGTCGCCTTGACCGCGCCAGCCTCGACCGTTACAGCCGTGAAGCGCGAGCCGAGCGCAAGCGAGACAATTGCCGTATCGTTAGTTCCCAGCAGTCCGTTATTGGGATCGGTAAGCAAGGTAACTTCAGTTCCCACTGCCACGCCAGCCGGATCGAACGCGGCGGCGTTGACGACCGGCACGATGCCCTCGGCAAGTTTGCCAGTTGCCGTCCGGAATTCAATCGGCGAGTTGCCGCCCTCGAAGACGATTCCCGCACAGGCGGTGATTGCGGCTTCAGAGACCCTAAGCGCCGCGCCGGGTGAAACGACAATCTTGGCGCCGGCGAGATTGTTGTTCTTGTCATTCAGGAACCTCAAAGCTCCGGTCTTGACGACGATTGTACCAGTGTCGTTCGCCGACGTATTCGTCTGCGTCATACAGAACTCGCCATTGCCGATCTTGGTGAGGGTGTGTCCGTTCAGCGTAAGCGTAGTCACGCCGTATCCGTTGGCGAGCAAGCCGTATTCGTGATTGGCGTCGACGCGAATCGTCGCATCGCCGGCCAGCACCAGCTTCCACATCTGCCGCGAACCTGTGCTGATAGTCGTCCCGGAATTGAAAAGCGCGCCCGAATAAGTCCCGTCTTCGCGCTGCACACCCTGTCCGGCAATTGTGAATGCGTAACAATAGTTGGCCGTGTTGGCAAGGTCGAGCGCGGCTCCGGCTTCAACCGTAATCATTCCATTGTAAGCTGCCTCTCCACTACCGCCGAGACCTTTGTTGTTTGCAGTTCCGACCGTGCCCGATTTCACGGTCAAGCCACCGGTAAAGGTATTGACGGCGGCAAATGTAATGTCGCCAGCGGTTTCAACTGCACCGGCACCGGAAATCGCAAAACAGACCGATGCATTGGTCGCTGTCGACAAAGCGAGCGTCGAAGAGGCGGCAAGCGTGCAGGTGTCCGAAACGACCAGGTTGCCGCCGAGCGCGCAGTTGACTCGGGAGCCTTCCATAATCACGATCCCGGAGGTCGTAAGCATTCCCGCTCCGTCGAAGGTCAGCGAACCTTGTCCGCGCACCGTCAGCAACTCGACCGCGACATTTTCACTCAACGAAACGGTGCAATCGCCGGTCACGTCAATGA
>CALYTX010000154.1 GCA_945487985.1 uncultured Verrucomicrobiota bacterium
GCGTCCCCAGCTCATATCGGTAATGTGCAGAAGGCCGTCGAGACCGTCGAGGTCGATGAACGCGCCGAAGTCGGTGATGTTCTTCACGCGGCCGTGCTTAACTTCGTCTTTCTGGAGCGAAGCGAGAAGCTCCGCCTTTTTCTCGGCCATCGTTCCCTCGATGAGTTCACGACGCGAAACAATGAGGTTGCGGCGCTCGTTGGAGATTTTGATAACCTTAAAATCAAAGGTCTGGCCGACGTACGGTTCAAGCTCCTTGACAGGCGTGACTTCGACCTGACTGCCAGGAAGGAACGCCTCGACGTCGTCGATGGCCACAAGCAAACCGCCGCGGACGGCGCTTTTAATCGTGCCCGTGACGACACAACCCTCGACATAGCGATCGAGAATCTTTTCCCAGCGGATCTTGTCGTCGGCGGCTTTCTTGGAAAGCGATACGGTACCAGTCTTGTCATTCTCCAGCTCGCGAAGAAGCACGGTGACCTTGTCGCCAACCTTCACTTCGCCGCCTTCGCCGAACTCGGAGCGATCCACGCACCCTGTAGACTTGTATCCGATATCGATGTAAACATCGCTACCGTTGATTGAACTGACAGTGCCTTCAAGAAGGCTGCCGGGTTTGAATGTAGACTCCTGACCTGCCTGAGCGAGCATTTCCGCCATCGCGGAAGAACGCTCTGAAGGAGCCATTGGCTTTCTAATTGCCATTATTGTTTTCTTTGGGTTTGTTTCTGATCGCGGTTTTCTGCCGCGTCCGCCTCGTTATTGAGCACGGAGCGAATATTATATCAATTTGTGACCAAAATAGGCAATGGGGAAAATCTCCGCCCGGAATCTGCCGTTGAGCCTTAGAAGAACAAGTCGCGTTCGCCGCGGCAGATGGCTTCATAACGCTGCATCACCGTAGGATAAAACTTCGGCAACCACGCCTTGATGCCCTCAAGTTCGCGTTCGATAAGCTTCTCGCCGAGAGCTCGGGTGGAATCGGACGCGAAATCATCGAGCCATTCGCGAAAAGTCAAAACGGCGTTGATCTTGCAGAATTTGCCCTCGCGACCCGTCTTGAGCGCATCCATAATGCATCCGCCCGTGCGCCCGCACCGGTAGCCGGCCGTGCAGAACGAGGTGATGGTGTCGCACGAGGCGAGATAGCGCACCATTTCGTCGAGCGAACGGTTGTCGCCGAGCATGAATTGCTGACGCTCTTTCTCCTGGTGGGCCTCGTTTTCGAAATCACTGTACCCTTTGATGGCGATGTTCGAAGAACAATCGAGCTGAGTCATGCCGCATTCGAGAAGCCGGTTGCGCGAGGATGGATTCTCGCGTGCGGTGATGATAATTCCCGTGTACGGAACCGACAGCCGTGCAATCACGACAATGCGTTCAAAGGTTTCATCGTCGATTAAATACGGCGATTGCTCCGGAACTGTCGTTCCGGATGCAGGCTCCAGACGTGGAAATGAAAGCGTGTGCGGACCGATATTGAACCAGCGTTCAAGGTCTCGCGCGTGTAGAATCGTAGCCAAGAGTTCGTAGCGCCAATCGCAAAGCCCGTAGAGCACCCCGAGTCCCACATCGTCCACCCCCGCTTCGAGGCAGCGATGGAAGCAGGTGGTGCGCCAATCGTAGTTGCCCTTCACGCTCCATGACGGGTGCATCTGCTCGTAAAGCTTGCGGTTATAGGTTTCCTGAAAAACTTGGAACGTGCCAATGCCCACCGAGCGCAAAACCTTCAAATCGGCAATCGGCAACGGAGCGGCGTTGACATTGACGCGGCGGATGCTGTTCTTGCGTCCAGAACGCGGCGCCGGAACCTGATGGCGGTAGCAGGTTTCAATTGATTCGGCGATATATTGCGTTGAAGTGGAAGGATGCTCGCCATAAACGGCAATCAGGCGTTTGTGACCGATGCGCCCAGCGAGCACATCGAGTTCTTCGCGCAGTTCGTCCATGGAAAGAACGCGCCGTTGTTGTAGCCCGTTGCCCTCGCGAAAGCCGCAATACCGGCAACCGTTCACGCAGAGATTGGATAAATACAAAGGCGCAAAAACGACAATCCGATTGTCATAGACTTTTTTCTTGATGCGCAAGGCCGCCGCGCGCATTTCGGCGAAAAGAGTGCTGTCCGACGCTGCCGACATCAGCACCGCCGTCTCCTCAGGCAGCAGCGTCTCGCAAGTCGACTCGCTCTTGGCGATAATCTCTCGCACCCGCGAGGGATCGGCCGGACGAAGCGCGGTTTCTTCGATTAGCCGATTGATAAGTGCATCATCGATAAAATGCCTGCCATTGGGGAGATACTTGTCAATTTCAGCTTGAATTATGAAATTCTTTGTATAATCCGCCGCATTAGCGAACTTTCTGAGTGATGAATAATCTGCCATTTTCCAAACCTCTTGTGCATATCTAAAATATTATACTCCCATTCCCCGTCCTCGGCAAGAGCAGCATCATATCTGCGGCGGCTTCATATCTGGGGCTTTTCAAACCGCGGAACGGCCGCAACCAAGCGCCTAGTATAATCGCTTTTAGGTCTCAGCAACACTTCTTCGGCATCGCCAAAATCGACGAACCTGCCCTTCTCCATGACGGCAATGCGATCGCAGACGTTTTTCACCACCGCCAAATCGTGAGCGATAAGAATTATTGCCAGACCAAGCCGTCTGCGCAAATCGCGCAGCAGATTGAGAATTCGCGCCTGCACCGAAACATCGAGCGCGGAAACCGGCTCATCGGCAATAAGAATTTCCGGTCGGCAGGCAAGAGCGCGCGCAATCGAAACGCGCTGGCATTGTCCGCCGGACATCTCGCGTGGATATTGGTCGAGGACGGCTGGCGAAAGCCCCACCAACTCAAGTAGCGATTTCGGAGTGGCCTCCGCATCGCGTCCGCCGCCCACCACGGCAATCGCCTCCTCGAGCGCCTGGCGAACGGTCATGCGCGGATTGAGCGAACCGACGGCATCTTGAAAAACCATCTGCATTCGCGAGTGCGTTCCCTCGCCAGCGCGAGACGGGAAGCAAATAGTACCCGATTTCGGCTTTGCCAGTCCAACGAGAGCCTTGGCTATGGTCGATTTGCCAGAGCCCGATTCGCCGACGATGCCAAAGATCTCACCCTTATGCAGGGAAAAGTCTACTCCTTTGACCGCTTCAAAGGCGCCATAGCCTACACGCAGCGCCTTGACTTCGAGAATCACTTTCTCCATAGAAATGCTATCGGAAAAGCCGTTTCTTCGCCGTCTCCATCGCTTTCGCGCGCACGCGAATCAAGGCAAGCGCGTTTGTGCACCGGCGAACATAGATCTTATGGTCGATGCCGCCGGTCGTCCCCTCATGCTTCTTCGCCTTCACCACCACATCCGGATCGAGCGCACACACATGATTTGGCCGACCGTCGTAAAGCGCCGCGAACTGATCGCGAACTTCATGGTAGGCGTCGCGCCACGGCGTGCCTTCAGCAACCATCTGCAGAGCGACATCCGTCGCATAAACGCCGGGGGTAAAAGCTTTGCGGCAGTTATCCGCATTGACGGCGACCCCCCTGACGACCTTTTCCATAATGCGAAGCGTCGTGCGGGTAATATCGAGACCCTTCATATAAAGCCCCTTGCAGTCTTGCAAGTCGCGATTGTAGCCACCTGGCATCGCATGCATCATCGAAAGCGCCGCCGTCTGAAGTCCAAGCACTTGTGCCGCCTTGGAGCGCACGAGTTCGAGGACATCGGGGTTAAATTTCTGCGGCATGATTGACGACCCTGTGCAATAGGCGCGCGGCAGTTTGAAATACGCAAACTCGGGCATTGAGAAGAGAATGAGATCCTCGGCAAGACGCGAGAGGACGGCCATCAATTGGGCGAGCGCGCTGAGCAGCGCCGCTTCGCATTCGCCGCGGGCCATTGAAGCGCCAAAGCAGTTGTGGATCGGACGGCTGAACGCCAGCAGTTCGCTCGTCCGCTGCCGGTCGATGGGCAACGGAACGCCATAGCCCGCCGCGGAGCCGAGCGGATTGAGATCGGAGAGACGATACGCCG
>CALYTX010000155.1 GCA_945487985.1 uncultured Verrucomicrobiota bacterium
GATCATGGTCAACTCAAACCCCGAGACGGTGTCGACGGATTACGACACTTCCGACCGGCTCTACTTCGAGCCTTTGACGCTCGAGGATGTAATGGAGGTGTACGACCGCGAGCGTTGCGACGGAGTGATCGTGCAGTTTGGCGGGCAGACGCCGCTGAATCTGGCGCAGAAGTTAAAGGCGGCCGGTGCGCGAGTGGTCGGCACCTCGCCGGACGACATCGATCGCGCGGAAGACCGCGATTTCTTCAAGGCGCTGGTAGCCGAGGTAGGGGTGATGCAGCCTCCAAGCGGAATCGCCCATTCCGTATCCGAGGCGATAAAGGTGGCGGAGGAAATCGGCTATCCGGTTCTGGTGCGTCCGTCGTTTGTTCTGGGTGGACGGGGCATGGCGATAGTCTACAAGGAAAAATATCTCGTTCAATACGTCGAGGAGGCTGTTCGCGCCGCAGAAGGCAAGCCTATTCTCATCGACAAGTTTCTTGAGCACGCCGTCGAGCTTGACGTCGATTGCATTTCCGATGGGGAAACTACCGTGGTGGGCGCGATTCTCGAGCATGTCGAGCCGGCCGGCTGCCATTCGGGGGATTCCGCCTCGGTTACTCCTCCGCAGACGATTTCGTCCGCCACGATCGAGAAATGCCGTTTCTACGCGCACGAATTCGCGCGGCGGTTGAATGTTTGCGGGTTGATGAACCTGCAACTGGCTGTCACTCGCCGCGATGGCGAAGAGATCGTATGGATGATTGAGGTCAACCCGCGCGCGTCGCGGACAATCCCCTTCGTCTGCAAGGCTACTGGGGTGCCGTTGGCCGGCTACGCTGCGCGCTGCATGACCGGCGAGAAACTATCCGATATCGGTTTTACCGGCGAGGTGACTCTGCCTTATACTTGCGTGAAGGAAGCGGTTTTCCCGTTCGTGAAATTCCCCGGCGTGGACATTACCCTTACGCCGGAGATGAAATCGACTGGCGAGGTGATGGCTATCGACCCCGACCGCAATCTCGCCTTCTTCAAGAGCCAGATGGCGGCCGGCTCGCGTCTGCCGGCGAAGGGCAGCGTGTTTATTTCGGTCAAGGACGAAGACAAAGCGGCGGTTGTCCCGCTTGCCGCGAAATTGGCAAAGATGGGTTATTGCATCTACGCCACGCGCGGCACTTCCACTATGTTGTGGGACGCGGGAGTGCGGGCGAAGGCGATTTATCGCATCAGCCGCGGCCGCCCGAATGTGCTCGATTTGATGAAGGATAAAGCGGTGGACTGGATTGTCAATACTTCCGAGCCAGGCGCAGAGGCGATGGTCGATGATATCCGCATGCGCTCTTCGGCAATTGTCCACGGCGTGCCCGTGACAACCACCCTTGCCGGGTTTGAAGCATCGTTGATGGGACTTGACGATTACCGGAAGTTTGGCGAGTTTTCTGTCTGCACCCTGCAGGAATATCACGCCAAGTTGCACCGCTGAGAAGGGGTTTGCTATAATTTTCGCCAATGGCGAAATACAAAATCGATTTAGATCGGCTCGCGGCGGATTTCGCAACTGCCAAGACGAACGCCGATGGTCTTGGCGTGAGCTTGGCGATGGCGCTCAAGGGCTTTCCGTGTCCGGCGGCCTTTCCAGTGATTGCCCCATATATATCGGCGGTTACGGCCTCGGGCCTTTTCGAGGCGAAACTCGGTGCACTTGCCAAGGTGCCGGTGCATGTGCACGCGCCGGCGTACCGTGCGGACGAAATGGATGAGTTGTGCAAAGTTTGTTCGCATATCGTCTTTAATTCGCTCGCCCAACTCAAGGCCTTCGGCCCGGCATGCGCCGCGGCGGGATGTCATGTGGGTTTGCGCATCAATCCAGGGTTTTCGTTCGCCGATTCGCTCAAATACGACCCTTGCTGCCCAGATTCGCGTTTTGGCGTGCTGCCCGACGAATTCATCGCGTTTCTGGCTGCGCCTGTCAATGCGGATGCAGTCGCCGCGCTTGACGGACTTCATGTGCACGCGTTGTGCGAGGGGCGTCCGCCTGCGTTCGCCAAACTCGTCGAGCGTTTCACGCGGCAGGTGGAGAGTTTTTTCGCCGCCAACGGCTCGCTCAAACTCAATTGGATCAATCTTGGCGGAGGCCAGACTATCAACGATCCCGGCTACGCCACCGAGCGTGCAAGCGCGGCAGTCGCCGAGTTGCGGCGGATGGGGCCTTTCGAGGTGATAATCGAGCCGAGCGAATACCTCGTGCGCTACGCCGGCACAATCGAGGCGAATGTCCTCGATGTTATCCACCGTGGACAGAAAGACATCGCCATTCTCGATGTTTCGCTCGTGTGCCATGCGACAGACGTCGTTATCTATGACATGCGCCCGGATATTCTGCGTCCCGCGCAACGGGCTGGCGGCAGGAAAACTATTCTCGGGGCGGTAAGCTGCTTGGCGGGCGATGTCATCGGGCAGTACGAGTTTGATCGTCCTCTCGTTGTCGGCGATACCGTGGAAATCGGCGGGATGGGGTGTTATTCCTTCGCGCAACAGAGCTGGTTCAATGGCATTCGCCACCCTGACTTGGTGGTGATTTCTCAAGAAAAAGGTGAGAAAGTTGCTGTTTCCTGGAGTTTTAACGATTACTTACGCGACTTCTTTCGCGATGACACCAGCAGGGTGTGATGTTTTGGGTTGAATTTCTGCCATTTATATGAGAAAATAAGCCTTTGCAAGATGGGATAAACCCGTCTGCAGCCAAGGAGTATTGCAAATGAAGAAGTCGTCACTCGTATTGATGTTAACCATTTTCGCCAGTCTTATGGCTACGGCGAAAGATTTAGACGGCGCCAAGGCGAAAGACCTCTACGGCACCAAAGAGCATCCTACAACTCCGGTGATGATTAGTATCGCCTCGCCGATCCAGTTGCCGATGGTGGGCGGCGATGATTTGAGTTACAGCGTTGTGAACCGCAGTAAATATTGTCATTGGCTTAATCTGCGTTGGAATCTCTTTTATGCCGACTGCCATGAGATGGTGGGAATCGATCTGGGAATGGTGGCGCGCAGTGTCGACAAGATGTCGGGCTTTGCGCTTGAAAGCGTCAGCTGGGTGGAAAACAATTTCACCGGTGCAGAAATCGCGCTGATGTCCAATGTGGTTCTGGGCGATGCGCTCGGATTTCAGTTGGCGGGCGTAGGCAACTATGTGAATGGGGCGATGAAAGGCGCGCAGATTGGTCTTTTCAATCACAACGGCACTTTCGAAGGTTTTCAGACTGGTTTGCTGAATTGGGACAAGGGTGTTTGCACCGCTTTTGAAATCGGGGTTGGGAATGTGAACACGAGCGAGCTGCACGGGTGGTCGTTCGGACTTGTCAATTACACCGAGCGCCTCTACGGTTTGCATTTGGGGCTGTTCAATGTCGTCAGCGATATGGGGCGCGGCGTGCAAATCGGCTTGTTGAATGGCGCATCGAAGTTCCAGGGTGTGCAGATAGGGCTTTTGAATGTGATAGCCGACTCATCGTTGCCGGTTCTGCCGATTGTCAACGGCAATTTCTGAACCGAAGGATTTTGGCGATACAATATTTTTGTACAAAACATAGACAGTAAAACAGGAATAGAGCAAATGTCCGATTGTTGTGTGTTTGCGGGTCAGGGCGCACAGACGCCTGGCATGGGTAAGGATCTGGCGGAGGCCGATGTTGAACTGATGGCGTTGTTTGACCGCGCCAACGAAGCGCTGGGGTTCGACCTTAAGCGTTTGTGCTTCGAAGGGCCGGCCGAGGAACTTACCAAATCCAACATCTGCCAGCCAGCGATATTTGTCACAAGCTATGCCGGCTTTCTCGCGCTCCAGAAACGCCGCCCGGTAGCATTTGCTTGCGCGGCCGGCCTTTCGTTGGGCGAATGGGGCGCTCTATGCGCGGCGGGTGTGCTGGATTTTGAATCTACGCTCAAGGTCCTTGAGGCGCGCGGACGCTTTATGCAGGAGGCCTGCGAGGCGGTTCCCTCGGGGATGATTGCCATTGTCGGCGCCTCGAAGGAGCAGCTCGAAGCGCT
>CALYTX010000156.1 GCA_945487985.1 uncultured Verrucomicrobiota bacterium
AAGGCGGGGGCGATGTAACGCACCAGGAAGAGGAAGAGGCGTTTCGCCTTGAACGGATGCCCTTCCGCCTCCACCTCGTCCGTCAGCGTCCGCTTGGGCAGCACCCAGCCGACGAAGACGCAGGTGAGGATCGCGACGATCGGCATCAGGATGCAGCTCGTCGTGAAGTCGAAGAAGTCCAGGAACTGAAGCTTGCAGATCGTGATGTCCGCCCAGGCGCCATAGCCGAGCGCGGAGAACGCCGACAGGAAGCAGATGAGCGCGCCGGTGAAGAACGTGGCGGCCTTGCGCTCGATCTTCAGGAGGTCGCAGAACGAGGCGACGCAGGCTTCGTAGAGCGAGATGGCCGAAGTCGCGGCCGCGAAGATGACGAGCGCGAAGAACGCGAAGCCGAGCCACGCGCCGGCGCGTCCGAGCATGGCGAACACCTTCGGAAGCGTGATGAACATCAGTCCTGGACCCTGGCTCATTGCCTCCTTGACGGGCGTTCCCGTCTTCACGGCGAAGAGGTAGACGACCGGGATGCTCATGAGGCCCGCGATGATTGCGATGAGCGTATCGAAGATCTCGATGCGGCGGACGCACCGCTCGATCGAATCCGACTTCTTCATATACGAGCCGTACGTCACCATAATGCCCATCGCCAGCGAGAGCGAATAGAACATCTGGCCCATCGCCCCGAGAATCGTCTTGCCGAGAACAGCCAGCGAAAATCCGCCATCCGCTCCCTTGAGGCAGTCGAGATTCGGCAGCAGATAATAAAGGATTCCCTCCCCAGAGCCGGGCAGAAACACGACATAGACCGAAATCGCCAACGCCAGCAGAAGCAGCACCGGCATCAGCACCAGATTGGATTTCTCAATACCATTCTTCACCCCCATGACGACCACGAGCGAACAGCCAAAGATGAATGCCAGCCCATAGAAGAAAGGAGTGAAACCATCGCAAATGAATGCCTCGAAAAACTCTTTCGAGCCGGCAGCGTCCACCCCCATCGGCGCAACCCCTGCAAAAACTGTTTCAGCGTAGGTGATGAAATACTTCAGCACCCAACCGCCAATCACACAGTAATACGGGATGATGAGCAGCGGAACAACAGTGGCGGCGATTCCAGTCACGCCCCAGCCGCGATGCAACTGCGAATAGGCCGTCAGTTGGCTCTGGCGTGTCTTGCGGCCGATGGCGATTTCCGTGACCATCAAAGTGAAGCCGAGCGTTGCCACCAGAACCAGATACACAGCGAGAAACATCCCCCCGCCATATTGAGCGGCAAGATACGGGAACCGCCACAAGTTTCCCAAACCGATCGCTGAGGCCGCAGCCGCCAGCACGAACGCTATCTGCCCCGACCAGCTCGCCCGTTTGCATCCTCCCGTCCCCGCCGCCTGGGGCACGATCTCGGCTGAATTTTCCATCACTCGACCTCCTCTGGTGCGCTTGCCTTCATCGCGCCATGTGCCGGCTCTTGATCGCCAGCGGCGACGCCGCGAACGGCCGAATCCTCATCGCCGCCCCCCGGGGACATCCGCCTTTGCCGCCAGCGGCAATTCGCGGCGGAATTTTGGATTGCAACCGGCAATCACCAGCGCAACCTCGCCCTTAACCTTTGCACCGTGAAATTCCCTGACCAGGTCAGAAAGATAGCCGCGATGGACGCGTTCGTGGAGCTTCGTCAACTCAATACAGACGGCCGCTTCGCGATCGCCGAGCGCGTCCAGCGCGGCCTCAAGCGTGGCGGCAATGCGGAAAGGCGACTCGAAGCAAACGAGTGTATGCTCTTTATCGCCGTCTTCGGCGAACCAGTTGCGCAGTGCCCCAGGTCCGCGCGGCGGGAAGCCGCGAAAGGTGAATGAACTCGTGGAAAGACCGCTCATCAAAAGCGCCACCTCGACCGCACTCGCGCCGGGAATAACATCGTAGGGCGCACCCTCCTGCGCACAGGCGCGAATCAACCGGTAGCCCGGGTCGGATATGCCCGGGTACCCGCCATCGGAACAGAGCGCCACCTCCGCGCCGGCCTTGACCGCCGCCACCACCCGGACGGAAATCCGTTCTTCATTTCCCTGTCGGTACGAGACCATCTCCGGGCGCGGAATCCCGAAATGCGCCAGCAACTGCCAAGTGCGACGGGTATCCTCGCAGGCTATAAGCGCGGCTCGCCGAAGCGCTTCGACGGCCCGCGGCGAGAGATCGCCCAAATTGCCGATAGGAGTTGCGATGATATGCAGCATGGAAAAGATTATATCAATTATCAAAGTCCACGGGAAGCGCGAATCCGGCTCCATGCCTCGTTGATGCGGGCCATCTGCACATTAGCCTTGCCAATCATCTCCTCGGGAAGCCCTTGCGCGCGCAAAACATCGGGATGGTATTTCTTGGCCTTCTCGCGATACGCCTTTTTAACCTCCGCGTCGGAGGCGGAAGTTGTCGTGCCGATAATTGCATACGCCTCGGCGAGATCGTTACTCGCCGCGCCGCCGCCGCGCCCGGAATCAGCGCCGCCGTAATGCGTGCCGAGATACTCATTGGAGCAGATGTAATACCACTCCATCGCAATCCGCAGCGAACCGATGATGCGTCGCAGAATTGCTTCTTCCTCCTTGCTGACATCTCCGTCGGCCACGGCCAGATCCCACAGCAGCAAATACAGAAGTTCGCGTAACTCGCGCGACCTGGCCGCCGTCGCAAAATCGTGAGCGCAGTCGTAGATGGTGCGCGAATCGTACTTCGCTCGCCGGAAAGCCTCAATTGCCACGCGGCGCGATTCCGGGGAAAACCCGAGTTTGAGGAACGATCGCTCGACGGACGCGATTTCTTCTTTGCTGATTCGCCCATCGGCCTTGGCCATCTTCGCGAACATCGCCCCCGCCGCAATGCAAAAGTCGTGCGCACGCTCGTTGTTGCCCCCTCTTCCTCCGTAGCGACCGCTACCGCGCGACGGCTTCGGCGACGAAAACGAACCGCGCAGCATTCTGGCGATATTGTAAAAAATAACAGCCATGAAGAGCGCCGCCACCAAACCAGCCCTCAACCCGATTATGAATCCTGCAAAAGCCGCTATCTTTTCCACCTGACAACCGTTTCCTTGTCGATTAACATACGCGGTTATTATACCACGGAGAGCGTCATTGTGGGCGCAACGCGCAAATGCCGCGCACAGTCATAACCTCGCTGCCTCAAGTCCGCGCCGCCAGCGAGCCGATTCGGCTCCACCGTCCTCGCCGCCAGCGTACGGCCGAGCCGGCTGCGGCCACCAGCACGTAGACGACCGTGGTCAGCCACAGCTCTACCATCGTTCCCGACAAAGCAAGCACGAGAAACGCCAGCGGAATCCACACCACAAACGAGGCCAGCAACATCCACCAGAATACGAAGCGCGTATCGCCAGCGCCTTTGAGCGCGCCGGAAAAGATTACATCGGCCGCATCGAAGAGGAGCCATAGCGACATCACCGCCAGCAACTCTCCGCCCAGTTCGAGGAAGCGTCCGTCGCCCATCACCTCTGGCGGAGTAAAAAGGGTGAGTATCTGCCGACGGAAAAGGAAGACGACCGCCAGCACCGTCGTCTGAAACACGAGTCCCAGGCGCAACATCTTGGCGAGCGCGGCTTTCGCGCCGGCGATATCTCCACGACCGCAGAACTGTCCGACGATCGTCTGCGCCCCGAGCGAAAACCCCAACAGCGGAGCGAACAGCAGCCAGTTAATGGTGAAACAGGCGTTTGAAACAGCGGCTTCCAATTCGCCAAGCCGACCGGTCATAAAGACGAATACGGTAAACGAAATCATATTCAAAACCTCGAAACCGCCCGCGGCGCAACCAAACCGGAAAATGCGCCCCATCAACGACAAAATTGACTCGTCCGCCGACGACGCGCCGGCCGGCGGCGAACAGAAACGCCTGGCGACAACTATGCGCAACAGCACGAACTGCAGCAACTGGGAAATCACCGTCGCCCACGCCGCGCCGGCGATGCCGAGCTTCGGGAAAACGCCCCAGCCGAAAATCAGCAACGGGTCGATGGC
>CALYTX010000157.1 GCA_945487985.1 uncultured Verrucomicrobiota bacterium
GTGTGACGAGCGGCAACGCATTGCGCGTAATGCAAACCTTTGCGCCCGACGAGCAGATAATTTTTGTGCCCGATCGCCATCTGGGATCGCACGTGATGGAACTTCTCGGCCGCCAATACATTCTTTGGCCAGGCTATTGTCCGACCCATCAGGCACTGACAGCCAAGGCGATTGCCGAGGCGCGTTTGCGCCATCCTGGCGCGCCGGTGATGGTGCATCCCGAGTGTCCGCACGATGTTCGCTCCGCAGCCGACGAGAATCTTTCGACAGGGGGAATGTGCAGATTTGCGCGCGAATCCGACGCGCGAGAGTTCATCGTCGGCACGGAAACGGGCATCCTCTACCGCCTGGCTCGGGAAAATCCGGGCAAGCGCTTCTATCCTGTCAACGAACGGCTCGTCTGCCCGAATATGAAGAAAACAACGCTGGACAATCTTCTGGAAAGCTTGCGCGAGCTGAAAACCCGAGTGGTCGTTCCGGAAGCCATTCGCGTGCGGGCGAAACGCGCAATCGACGCGATGCTGGCGATTGGTTAGGGAATTATTCAAGAAAGGGTAAGTTATCATGCAGAGGACAATCATTCAAAACGCACATGTCATTTCTCCAGGTGTCGATCTGCCGAAGGCGACTGTCGTCATCGAAGGCGGCAAGATAAAGTCGGTTGGAGTCAAGGCGCTCAAACCGCGTCCCAACGATACGCTCGTCGATGTCAACGGCCAGTATGTGATGCCGGGTTTTATCGATGTGCACACCCATGGCGCGAATACTTTTGACTTTTGCGACGCCGCTCCCGAGGCGGTGTTCGAACTGGCCAAGGGAAAACTGGCCGAGGGCGTGACCACGTTTCTGCCGACGACGCTCACCGTCTCGGGCGAAGAACTTAAGACGGCCGCGCGCAACGCCAAGGCCTATGCCGATGCGGGAATGCCTTATGCCAAGGTTCCCGGCATTCATCTCGAAGGACCGTTCATCAACATCAAGTGCTGCGGCGCGCAGAACCCTCAATACGTGCGCAAGCCATCGACGAAGGAAGTGCGCGAAATCGCGAGGATTTACCCTGTCAAGCTGATTTCCTACGCGGTGGAAACCGAGGGCGGGGCGAAGTTCGCCAAGGATATGCTGAAGATGGGCGTGGTGCCGAGTTGCGGTCACACCGGCGCGAAACTTGCCGATTTAATGCCGGCCTACCGCAACGGGCTTCGCCACATGACTCATTTCTGCAATCAGATGACGCCGCTACACCATCGCGAAATAGGAATGGTCGGAGCGGGTTTCCTGATTGACGATCTCAACACCGAGGTCATCTGCGACAAAATTCATCTTTGCCCAGATATGTTGCGGCTTATCTTCACTCGCCGCAATCTCGCCCATGTCGAGATGATCACCGATTCTCTGCGCTGTTCGCACTGCCGCGACGGCTACGCCTTCACAATGGGCGGTCTGGAAGTTAAGCTCGAGAAGGGCGAGGCGCGTCTCGTCAAGGGTGGCAATTTGGCCGGTTCGACATTGTGGATGGGGATGGGGCTTAAGAATGTGCACGAGGTTACTGGCATTGCGTTGAAGGATCTCGTCCGCACCACTTCCTGGAACCAAGCGATTGAACTGGGCTGGGGTGATAGCCTCGGCAAAATCGAGAAGGGCTATACTGCCGATTTGGTCGTACTCAATCATAAGAGCTGGAAAGTTTCCGCCGTGTTCGTTGACGGCGAGAAGCGTATTTGATATACTATAAGCCAAATTTTGGAGAGATGGCCGAGTGGCTGAAGGCAGCGGTTTGCTAAATCGCCGTACGGGTTAACTCCCGTACCGAGGGTTCGAATCCCTCTCTCTCCGCCAGTGTTGGCGAAAGGCTCTCAGGACGCAGGTTCTGAGGGTTTTTCTTTTTCTTAAATCACCAATGTTCACGGCGTTCTGGGATTTCTCCGCTTCCTCTATTTGAATTGAACTTGGGTATCCAAATTGCATCGGGCGGAGCAGGGAATCAAAAATGGGTAACTTCAGGTTCGCGTCGAATTGACGGGTTTCGACAATTTCGGTATAATTGCAAGTAACAATTCATTAATAGGAGTTCATCTCAATGTCTACACAAGAACAGAAGGGCACCAATTGGGTTGCCGTTATCACGATGATGTTCATTTACGGCATGATTTCGTTCGTGACGAACCTCGCCGCGCCGATGGGAAAGGTGTGGTTGCTCCAAAAGGGTATCGATGGCTCGAACATGCTCGGAATGATGGGCAATATGATGAACTTCGCCGCCTACCTCTTTATGGGAATTCCTGCTGGCAAGATGTTGGCCAAGAAGGGGTATAAGTTCACGGCGATGGCCGGTATTGCGACAGGCTTCATCGGCGTCGGCATCCAGTTCCTTTCGGGCAAGATTCCGTTTGCCGCCGACGGCAGCGCGGTTACGCCTTTCTGCGTGTATTTGCTTGGCGCATTCGTTTGCGGTTTTTCGGTGTGTATGCTCAATATGGTTGTCAACCCCATGCTCAACCTCCTGGGCGGTGGCGGCAATCGCGGCAACCAGCTCAACATGATTGGAACAACCTTCAACTCTCTTGCTGGCACGGCGACGCCGATTCTCGTCGGTGCGCTCATTGGTCAGATCACCAAAGAAACGATGGTTGCCGATGTCAACCTCGTGCTTTACATCGCCCTGGCGGTCTTCGCGGCGGCGTTTGTAATCCTTTCTTTCATCCCAATCGCCAACCCTGATGCGGGCAGCACGTCTGAAGATATTCCTGTTCTCGCGCCGCTGCAGTTCCGTCACTGCCTCTTGGGCGTCATCGGCATTTTCATGTATGTCGGTATCGAGATTGGTATTCCTGCTACGATGGATCTTTGGCTTTCTTCTGCAAACGGTCCGCTGATGACCTCTGGCAACGACGAGCTCGTTAAGAACGCGGCGAAGATTGCCGGAATGGCCGCTGGTACCTACTGGTTCCTGATGCTCGTCGGTCGTACGATTGGCGCTTTCATCGGCGGCAAGATTTCGAGCCGCGTGCTCATGAGCGTCACTACGGCAACGGCGATTGGTCTGATCATCGTCGGTACGCAGGTTACGGGTGTTGCGGCGAAGATGGTTGTCTTCACCGGCTCGGGTTTTGCGATGGTTCAGGTTCCGCTCACGGCGTTGCTGTTTGCGCTTTGCGGTCTTTGCACATCAATCATGTGGCCGTCGACCTTCAATCTCGCGACCGAGAAACTCGGCAAGTACACGGCCGCGGCATCGGGTCTCTTTATGGTGATGGTTGTCGGCGGCGGTGTCTTGCCCCTCGTTCAGAACGCGATTGCCGACAAGTTCGGCCACATGGTCTCTTACATCATTCCCGCGGCGGCGCTGGCGTATCTGTTCGTCTACTCGGCCTTCCTTTCGAAGCCGCCGGCGGACATTGACGAGCGCGTCAAGTAAGCGATAGTGATTCGCGATTAGTGGTTAATGACATATAATCAGGGAGATTTGACGATGCAGAACCAGGTTGTTTATGATGAGCTCGTCGGTAAGTACGAGAAGATGTACGGCAAGAAGCCCGACATCGTCGCCTACGCGCCAGGCCGTATCGAAGTTCTCGGTAACCATACCGATTATAACGAGGGCTTTGTGTTTTCGGCGGCGATTGACAAGGGCACGTTTTTCGCCGTGTCGGCGAGCGACGGCGATGGTTGCGAACTGACGGCCGCTGACCTTATGGAGACGGCGAAGTTCACGACGAAGACGGTTGCCCCTGCGAAAGAGATGACCTGGCAGAATTACGTGACGGGCACCTTCAACTGGCTCTTTGACGGCAAGCCCGAGACGGCGCCGAAGGGATGGAAGGGAATGTTTCTCGGCAATATTCCGCTCGGTGCCGGTTTGAGTTCGTCGGCTGCGCTTGAAATGTGCACGGTTTTGGCGCTCTCGAAGCTCTATGGAATCGAGAAAGGCAAAACCGAGATGGCGAAAATCGGCCAGAAGGCCGAGCATACTTTCGCTGGCTGCCCCTGCGGGCGTCTGGATCAGGCCTCCTCGATGT
>CALYTX010000158.1 GCA_945487985.1 uncultured Verrucomicrobiota bacterium
AATGCCGCGCTTGCGCAGCGCAAACGCCGCGTGGCAGCAGCAATAGTCGAACTCGATGCCCTGGCCGATGCGGTTGGGACCGCCGCCCAACACCATAATTTTGCGCTTGGGCGCAAGGTCGGCAGTCCGCTCGTTAGGATCGAGCGATCGGGAATCTGGCAATCCCACGGCCCCGGATCGCTCGCGCGCACCGACGCAATTGGTGCTGTAGTAGTACGGAGTCAACGCCTTAAATTCGCCCGCGCACGTATCGACCGCTCCGAAGCTCGGCCTGATGCCGAGTTTAAGCCGCAATTCACGAATCTCCTCCTCGGGTCTGTCGACGAGATAGGCGATCTGTCCGTCGCTGAATCCCATCGCTTTGGCTTGCGCAAGCGTGGCGCGATCGCGCCACGACGCGGCGATGACGCTCTCGAAACGCTGTAGTTCCTCAAACTGCCGCAGAAACCACCTGTCGATAGCCGTCAACTCGAAAATCCGCTCGACCGTCCAGCCGCGGCGCAAGGCCTCGTGCAACTGGAAGATGCGCTCGGCGCCGGGATGTGCAAGCGCCTCGGCAAGTTCGTCATCGTTCCATGCCTTCGTGCGCAGCGCGTCCCACTGCGAGTTCTCGTCGGCGCGGAAAAACATTTCGCTTTTCGCGTCCGCACCGAAGCCGGCGTGTTTGACTTCGAGCGAGCGCAGCGCCTTCTGGAAGGCCTCCTTGAAGGTGCGTCCTATCGCCATGGCCTCGCCGACCGATTTCATCTGCGTGCCCAGATGCGGATCGGCCGCGGGGAATTTCTCAAAGGTGAAGCGCGGCACTTTGACGACCACATAATCGAGAGCGGGCTCGAAACAGCTCGGCGTTTCGCGCGTAATGTCGTTGCGAAGCTCGTCGAGCGTATAGCCGACGGCGAGCAGCGCGGCGATTTTCGCGATAGGAAAACCAGTCGCCTTCGAGGCGAGCGCCGAGGAGCGGCTGACGCGCGGATTCATCTCGATGATAATGCGCCGGCCCGTCGACGGGTTGACCGCCCACTGCACGTTCGAGCCGCCTGTGGAAATGCCAATGGCATCCAGCACCGCAAGCGAATCGTCGCGCATGGCCTGGTATTCGCGGTCGGTGAGAGTCTGAATCGGAGCTACCGTAATCGAGTCGCCGGTATGCACGCCCATGGGATCGACGTTTTCAATGGAACAGACGATAACGCCGTTTCCTTTCCGGTCGCGCATAACCTCCATCTCGTATTCCTTCCAGCCGAGGAGCGATTCCTCGACCAGGACTTCGGAATTGAGTGAGGCGTCGAGTCCGCGGCGGACGATTTCGGCAAATTCGCCGGCATCATGCGCAATGCCTCCGCCAGTGCCGCCAAGCGTGAATCCCGGACGGATGACCAGCGGCCACGAGCCGATTTTAGCCGCGGCCGCCTCGGCCTCGGCCAGCGAGTGACACGACACGGAAACGGGCATATCCATCCCGATCTTCACCATCGCTTCCTTGAATAGCTCGCGGTCTTCGGCGCGGGCAATCGCTGCGGCGTCCGCGCCGATCATCTCGACGTTGTAACGCTTCAGCACGCCAGCACGGGCAACTTCCATCGCGGCGTTGAGCGCGGTCTGTCCACCCAGCGTGGGCAGTAGCGCATCGGGGCGTTCGCGACGGATAATCTCATGAATCGCTTCCGGGGTGATCGGCTCGATATAGGTATGGGGAGCCATTTCCGGATCGGTCATTACCGTAGCGGGATTGGAATTGATCAGCACCACCTCGTAACCCTCGGCCTTGAGCGCCTTGCACGCCTGCACGCCCGAGTAGTCGAACTCGCAGCCCTGGCCGATCACAATCGGTCCAGCACCGATGAGCATTATTTTCTTGATGTCGGTACGCTTCATTGCGCAGTCCCTTTGCTTGTTGTTTTCCGGCTGCGCCCGTGTTTAAGCGCCGCGGCCACCAGCCCATCGAAGAGCGGATGCGGCCGGGTCGGACGCGACTTGAACTCGGGGTGGAACTGACTGGCAATGAAATACGGATGACCAGGCAGCTCTACGATTTCGACCAGCTTGCCGTCGGGCGAAGTTCCCGACACTCGCAATCCAGCGCGCTCAAGCGCCTCGCGCCCGGGCGAGTCGTAATTGAGCTCGTAGCGGTGGCGATGGCGCTCACTGATTTGCGCCTGCCGGTACAGCTTCGCGGCCAGCGAACCATTCGCTAACATACACGGATACGCCCCCAAGCGCATGGTGCCGCCCTTCTGCGTCACGCCGCGCTGCTCGGCCATGAGGTCGATTACCGGATGGGCGCATTTCGCGTCAAACTCGGTCGAATTGGCGTCTTCCCATCCCACGACATTGCGTGCATATTCAAGTGCCGTCAGCTGCATCCCCAGACAAATGCCAAGAAACGGCAGCTTCTTCTCACGCGCATACTTGATAGCCGCAATCTTACCCGCCACGCCGCGATCTCCGAAGCCGCCGGGAACGAGCACTCCATCCACGCCCGCAAAAACCTCGTCAATCCTCTGTCCACCTCCACCTACTTTCTCCACCTTCTCCAGTTCTTCAGCCTCGACGTATTTCACGTTGACCTTGGCGTCGTGCGCCATTCCGGCATGGTGCAACGCCTCATGCACCGATTTGTAAGCGTCACGGATGGCGATATACTTGCCGACGAGCGCAATCGTGCACCTATACTTGGGCTCGGTCGCCTTCTTTACTAACGTATCCCAGACCGTATGCTTGATTGGCCAGATGTCGAGATGCAGTTGCTTGAGCACTTCCTCGTCGAGTCCTTGCTTGCGCAATTCGCGCGGAATGGCGTAAACCGAGTCGGCGACATCCTTTTCCTCGATTACGCGCTCTGGGCGCACATTGCAGAAAAGCGCCAACTTCTCAAGGTGCTCTTTGGGAATGGTCATCTCGGTACGGCAGACGAGAATGTCGGGTATGATGCCGATATTCCGCAGCATGCCCACTGAATGTTGCGATGGCTTCGTTTTCAGTTCGCCGGCCGCTTTCAAATATGGCACCAGCGTCAGATGCACAAAACAGGTGTTCTCGCATCCATGTTCAAAGCGAAATTGCCGCGCCGCCTCGAGAAACGGCAACGACTCGATATCGCCGGAAACACCGCCGATTTCACAAAGAACAATATCGCAGTCGTGCTCCCCGGCCGACCTAATGGCATTCTTGATCTCGTTGGTTATATGCGGCACCACCTGTACCGTGCCGCCGAGATAGCCGCCAGCGCGCTCGCGCGAAAGGACCGCCGAGTAGATCCGACCCGAAGTGTAGTTCGACGCCCGCGAACAGGTAACGCCCGCGAAGCGCTCGTAGTGCCCTAAGTCGAGGTCGGTTTCCGCGCCGTCGTCGGTAACGAAAACCTCGCCGTGCTGGTAGGGACTCATAGTGCCGGGATCGACGTTGAGATACGGGTCGAGTTTCTGCATGAACACGCCGTAGCCGCGGCTTTTCAGCAACAGCGCCAGCGAAGCGCTTGTGATGCCCTTGCCAAGCGAACTGACTACGCCGCCGGTGATAAAAACGTATTTGACGGTTTTTTTCATGGACAAATCATCTTTTTGAATTCGTCGAAAAGATATCGCGAATCGTGCGGACCCGGACAGCTCTCGGGGTGATACTGCACCGAAAACGCCTTCAGCGTCTTGTGGCGAACGCCCTCGATCGAGCCGTCGTTGAGATTGACATGGGTTACTTCAAGCGCGTCGGGGACGCTCTCGGGAACGACTGCGAAGTTGTGGTTCTGCGACGATATCTCCACCCGCCCCGTCAACAGGTTCTTCACCGGATGGTTCGAGCCGTGATGACCGAACTTGAGCCGCGCGGTCTTGGCACCGCAAGCGAGCGACAACAACTGGTGTCCCAGACAAATCCCCATCATCGGCACCTTGCCGAGCAAGCGGCGGATATTCGCTTGCGCATATACGACCGCCGCGGGGTCGGCCGGTCCGTTAGAAAGGAAGAC
>CALYTX010000159.1 GCA_945487985.1 uncultured Verrucomicrobiota bacterium
AGCATTTTTGACGCGGTATATTATTCGGTTCGCGGAGCACTGGAAAGAAATCTTCAGAATCCCGTTCTGATACCGAAAAACCAGCAGCCGATGACTGAGGAAAAGCTGAAAATAATATCGGCATTCGTGTCTCCCGATGCGCCGAAGCATGAGCAGACAAAGCTTGACAGTGGCACTTTCACGACGAGTTACCGTCCTTATGTTGCTCCTGAATCTAAGGAAAAGAAGCCGGAAAGTGAAGAGTATGCTCCGGTTGAGCTTCCGAAAAAGGTTTCTTCGCCGCCCACTGGGACTGGCTGTTGGCGATTGCGGGATTTGCCGCGCTCGTCGTCGGCATCGGCGCGGCAGTGGTCGTGTGTGGTGACGACCTGGAAGAAGCCGCTCTCGAAGCGCGCTCTTCGATCGTCGTGCGCAAGGATGCGTCCGCCGCGCCCGCCGCCGTCGATCTCAAGCCTTATGAAAAGGCGATCAAGGCTTTCGAAAACCCGGTCAAGGTGATAACCCCGGCCGAGTCCGACCGGAGCTTTCTCGCTTCTGGGCGGCGCGTTTTCTGCGAGGCGGGCGATTCTTCCTCGGGCACGAAGGGCTGCGGACGGCCGATTCCGTTCGGCGTGAAGGTCTGTACCTACGCCGATTGCGGCATTAAACAACCTGCCGAGGTGAAAATCAACCTTGATTCCGATGGCGACGGGCTGCCCGACGAATACGAGATTAAATTCGGTCTCGATCCTAAAAACGCCGCTGATGCCGGCGAAGACAAGGATGGCGACGGGTTTACCAACGCCGAGGAATTTGCCGTTGGCACCGATCCTGCCGACCCGAAGTCCCACCCTGACTATCTCGATTCGCTTAAAATAGTTCTGCCGTTGAAGGAAACGTTCCTGCCTTTCTTCTGCGAACGCGTTTTCCCCTTGCCCGGCGGCGACAACCGTTTCTACTTCAAAGATCCGCGCAAGAAAAACCAGTACGGACAGCGCGGACTCGTCTACGATATGAAAACTGGCGAGGATATCGGCAAAACCGGCTATAAGGTTAAGAGCTATGAAAAGAAGACGGCGCGCAAGTCCATTGAGTCGGCCGGCGGCGAAAAACGGCTCGAACACGAAGTCGACGTTTCGGAAGTTACTATCGAGCGTAAAAGCGACAAGAAAACGCTACGGCTGGTCGTCGGCGACAACAAACGCAAAATCGCCGTCGACGCCAAGGCTACGCTGGTCTACGAGCGCAACGGCACGAAGGAATTTACCGTTGTGCCGGGCGATACGATTGAGCTTAATCTCGCGAAATACAAGATTGTCGAGATTAAAAGCGTCGGTAAAGGAGCGAAGGTCACGCTCGAGAATCCCGAGTTCGGCCGTAGAACGCTTCAAGCCCTTGAACAGTGAGTAGAATTTCGTTATAATATTTGAAAATCAAGGAGTAGGTCTCAATATGTCAAACTTGAGAAATCTGGTCGCACTCGGCGCGATAATGGCGTTTGTCGCCTTTGCTCAAACTGTCCACGCTCAGGACGACCTCGATGATCTTTTGTCCGACCTCGAGGGCGGCGAAACACAGTCATCGGAAGAAACGGCTGCTCAAGAGGAGAAAGAGCCGTCGGAAGAGGCTGCCGCTGAAACACCGGCGAAGGAGGAACCTGCAGCCGAGGAGCCTGCTGCCGAGGAACCTGCGGAAGAGGCCGCCGCTGAAACACCGGCGGAGAAGCCTGCTGCCGAGGAGGCGTCGGAAGAGGCTGCCGCCGAAACACCGGCGAAGGAGGAGCCTGCTGCCGAGGAGCCTGCTGCCGAGGAACCTGCGGAAGAGACGGCTGCCGAAACACCGGCCGAGGAGCCTAAACCAGAGAAAAAGGAGGCTGTCGCGGTTAAGTCCGACGAAGAGGCTTCTTTGCTTGATTTGCTGTCTGCGGAAGATGTCGGCGACCAGAGCGCTTCTTCCGAGTCGCCCGCTGCCGAGGATGCCGCGGCGGTCAAGCCAGAAGCCGTTCCTGGCGATTCAACGCCTTCAACCGCCAAGGAAGCGGTTGTGCAGGCAAAGCCGCGCCGCGCGAAAGTTCCCGATGCTGATCAGGAATTGCTTGAAAATATCCGCGCTACTGAAAACATCCGCCGTAAGGCATTCGATTTACAGGCCCGGCGCAATATCGAACTTGCGCGCAAGGCGATGGAAACCGAGGAATTCAAGGACGCCATCCGTTATTACCAGATTGCCCAGAAATTGCTGAACGACAAGTCGTCCATGTCGGACTTCCGCAGGGAATGCGAGCAGGGCGTGGCCGAGGGCTATTACCGCTCGGCGATGCAGGAAGACTCCACCGGCCGTCGCGATCGCGCAATTAAGCTGATGAAGAAAGCGCTCGATCACCGCTATCCCAAAGCTCGTCGTCAGCTTGAATCGTGGTTGCGGGAAGACGATCCCGAACTGAGAAAAACCGATTTGACGGAAATCACCAACCGCCGCAATGATGCCGAGTATCTCGAAAACCGCGCGAAAATAAATCGCCATCTCAAGCGCTCGCATCAGCTTTACGCCACCCACGAGCTCGATCGCGCTCTGGAGGAGTGCGAGTTGGCGATTGTGATCGACCCCTACAACCGCGAGGCGTTGCGCTTGCGCGACCAAATCCAGAACAAGCGCCATACGATCTACCAGCTCGAGCGCAAGGCCGCGCGCGACGGAATGATAGCCGATGTCGACAAGGCGTGGCGTCCGGTCTATGCGCCCAACGCGCAGGAAATCGCCGAAACCCGCGGCGAAACTACCAAACGCCCCATTGGTGACGATCCCGAGCGCGCTCTCGAACAGAAGATTTACCAGCGCATGAAGGAAATGCGTCTGCCCTCGATTTCGTTCAAGCCGCCGGCGACGATTATCGACGCGGTCGATTTCTTCCGCAGCGCGTCCAAAGACTACGATCGTCCCGACCTGCCGCTTGAGCAGCGTGGCTTCAACTTTATGCTCAAAACCCCCGATACGCTGCGCGCGGCAACTGCGTCGACTGCCAGTAGCGAGGAGGAAGACGGCAGCTTCGGCAGTGAAGATGAATCGGCCGACGAAAGCGCCTCCGCCCAGCCGGGCGTGCCGATGATTCCGATTATCACCGCCAGCGACATTTCCTTCTACGACGCGCTCAAACTCGTCTGCGAATCGGTGAACTACAAGTTCAAGGTGCAGGACTCGATCGTGCTGGTGATGGAAAAAGGCATGACCACCGAGGAAATGGTAACGCGAAGCTACCCGGTTGTTGCCGCGTTCATGGATCGTATGGATAGCGCCTCGAGCGATATGAAGACGATGAGATCGGGCGGTTTCGGCGGCGGTTCCGATTCCAGCGACAGCGAAGAAGGCGACGGTAATCAGCAGCGCGACTGGAAGGAGTGCTTCGAGCTCCTCGGCGTGGAATGGCCCGATGGCTCCTCGATCATGTACATCAAGACAATCGGCAAGCTCCGCGTGAAGAACACGTATGAGAACCTCGCCGAACTCGAGAAGGCCCTGACGGAAATGAACGCCGATCCCAAGCTCATCGAGATTGAGACGCGCTTCGTCGAAGTCTGCCAGGAAGATCTCAATTCGCTCGGTTTTGAATGGATTCTCAACAGCGACTACACTCTCGGCCTCGGCAGCCATGTCTCCCGCGCGTTGGGCCTGCGCGGCGGAACCTGGGGTTCGGCCTCGGGGTCGACCACTACGACCAGCGACAGCTCTACGGGCACGGGCAGCTCCTCCACTTCGACCGGCGGCGTTATCAACAACAACGGCGGGGTGACAACATCCACGTCGGCGAGTTCTTTGACGAGTTCTACTTCAACGAAGACCACCTACGCCAATTCCAACGGTGCTTCGTGGATTCGCAACGGACCGGCTTCCCACGGGCGCGTGGGCGTCAACGGCATCGGCGGGGACGCGGCCTACGGCACGAACATGCGCTATCTTTCGACGCTGTCGAACCA
>CALYTX010000160.1 GCA_945487985.1 uncultured Verrucomicrobiota bacterium
CGAGGGAGGCGGTTTCCTGCAGAAGGGTTCGGCGGCCGAATGGGTGGATATCGACGGGGAGAAGGTATTGAAACTGTCGAGCGGCGTTCCGGGCAAGTCGTGGGGGCGGATGAACTGGTTGAAGGTTGATCTTGAGCGGTTCCGCGGCAAGGAATTCGATTTTGTGTTCGTGTACAAGACGGTCGGCGCGACGCAGGCGGCCGCCGCTTGGGACAAGACGGGCAAGGCCAAAGAGCCTTTCCGTCCCGCCTGCCTCAACTGGTGGCGGGAGAATCCCGAGTACGCGACTTGGATCTGGCCACGCTTCGATCTGCCCGAGGGTGGGACGACAGACGGTTGGATCGAACACCGCGAGCGACTTTACATCGGACCGAATGACGATCTCACCAAGGCGGGCGCCTTCCTCTCGGCTTCGGTGGCCACCGGCGACGTCTATGTCAAGGACTGGCGGCTCGAGATTCCCGAGCGTCCGTTCATGGACGAGGTCGTCGAGAAAGCCGGCGCGAAGGTTCCCGACAATTACAAATGCAGGTACTCGAAGAAGTGGCTCGACGGCAAGAAATATCGCGGCACGGTCGCCATCTGGTCGTTCAAGCCCGAGGACTTTGAGAAGATCGCCAGCTGGGGGTGCAACCTCGTCCGGATGTCGCGCTTCCAACCGCTGAAGGACGATTACGCGAAGCTCGAGGCGAATCTCGCCGTGCTGAAGAAGCATAACGTCCGCGTCATCTTCGCTCCGGCAGCGCCAGGCGGCAAGGGCAACCGCAAGAAGTATGCGATCTTCAATGACGATGCGATGCGCGAGGCTTATCTTCAGGGCTGGGAGAAACTTGCCCGTCACTTCAAGGGACGCGACGAGATTTGGGCATTCGGACTTTTGAACGAGCCATTCCAAGGGCTTTTCGGCAATCCCGGCGACAAGTATTCCTACTGGCAGCTCGAATACGAAGCCATTGATCGCATTAGGGCGATCGATCCGGATCGTCCAATAGTCGCCAGCGCCGATTTCGGCGGAGGACCGGGAGATTATTCGCTCGCCTATATGCGTCCGTTCCCGTTTAAGGATGTGTGGTACGAGATTCATTTCTATTCACCTTTGGCCTACACCCATTATCAGGTGCTCGGCAAGAACCTCGATTTGAGCAAGCCCACCCAGACGTATCCGGGCATTTCCGTATTCAAAGGCGACAGTTGGAATAAGGACAAGTTGGAGGCGGTCTTCCGCGCGTCCGAGCCGTTCCGGGAAAAGTACGGTGCGCGTTATTTCGTCGGTGAATTCTCCGTGATGCGCCGGATGCCTGGTGCGGACCGCTGGCTCGACGATGTGTGCGAGATCTGCGACAAATACGTAGATCTGTGGACCTATCATTCCTACGGCGAGTTTCATGGCTGGAATCTTGAATACGACGAATCTTCGCCGTTTGAGAGGCCGGCGAAGGTGCGGCCCGGCGAGGAGTCGGCCCGGATGAAGGTAATGAAGAAACATTGGGCCAAGAACCATCACGATTGATCAGGAGGAAGTAAAATGACCATTTTCACCATAGTATTAGCCTCCGCTGGCCTTTCCTTCACCCGACCCGAGATAGTCACCGCCCATTTTGCTTCTCCCGCGCAAGCCGCAGAGGCCCAAATCGCCATCGCCCCGCTGCCGGACGGACGCAAGCTTGCGTTCACCTCGCGCTGGGACGATTCATCCTGGCAACATCTCGAGCGGGCGGAAATGTTCCGCCGCGCCGGCGTTACCCCTATGTTCTTTCTGAACGGGGACATGAAGTATTACAAGGAGGCCGTGCCGAAACTCAAAGCGCTCGGGGCGCGATTTGGCAACCATACTGTGGGGCATCCATTTCTGATGGAATCGGGCGTAAACCTTATGTTCCGCGAGGTGATGGAAAACAAACTGCGCATCGAGTGCTTCGCTGACACGCCCAATACATCGTTTGCGATTCCTTTCAATTGGAACTCACCGCTCGAGCCGAACCGCGCGGCCAAGCTGGTGAAGATTCTCGTCGACGGCGGTATTTTCGTCTCGTCCGACTGGCCGATGCCATCGGGGGGAAAGGGTGCAAGCGAATGGATGCCGGGCTTTACTTTCAAGGGTAACGATACCGCACCCAACGACAAGGAATTCTACCGCAACCTTACCAATGCCGTGAACGATGTGGCGAAGAATCCCGACTATCCCAAGATTACTTTCGGCATCCATTCGTGGTGCAAGCCGGAGGGGCTGCTGGTTCAGGAAAAATGGCTCAACGCAGTCAAGAAACGGTACGGCGAAGAGTGGTGGATTACCGACGATGCGCACTACGGGGCCTATCGCTACGAGTTTTTCCACGCCCGAACGAAGAAACTCGGCGTGAAGGGCAATACGGCAGTCTTCGAAGTGCTGCGCCACGATCCGGCGTTTCTTGGTGAAGTTCAGCCGCTGACCTACACTTTTGGATCGGTCAAGCCGGTCAAGGTGGAAGTGCAGGACGCCTTTCCTCGCGAGCTCGGACTGCCCGAGAAGATCGACCGCATGGAAAATGGCGTCTCGGCGAAATTCCCGGCGCTTAAGCTTTCGGTTGCAGTTGACGAGCAGAAGGGCGAGCTCGCCTACGATTTTTCGGGCGATGCCGAGGTCGTTCAGGTCGTTGTCATCCCCGCGCCGATGTGGTCCAACAGCAGGATTCTGGCAAAAGAGAAATCGAAAACCGTCAGTCTCGGCGCCGCCAGCGATCAAGCCGATTACCGCGAAGGCGACCACTTTTACGTCGTCGGAGTGGATTTCGTGCATAATGGCGTGCGTGGGCGCCTTTATGCCACGGAAAATGTTCCTGGCGCTGCGCGGAGCTTCGGCGGGACGCCGCGCGACACGATGATGGTTCTCGGACCGGTCGATATGACGAAATTCCCCGATGAGACAATCGCCGCGATGGCTATTGCCGGCAAAATGCTGCCGAACATCGGCGAGGGTATTGAGCAGTATTGGCGCTCGATGGCCGACAAGTCGCGTTGCGGATTCTCCGCCGCGAGCTATATTCCGTGGGATCCAGCAATCAGTGCTGAGTTCAAGTCCGCCATGAGCCGGGCCAAGCCGAAGGACCGCCCGGTGTTTCTTGCCGCGCTTGAGTTCGAATGCGATGCGGACGGCGAGAAAGATTTGCTCGTCAACCGCGCCAAGTGGGAGTCGTGCGTGTTCTTCCTCAATGGCAAATGCGTCCGCACAAAAGGCGGAACCCACCGGATCGCCGTCAAGAAGGGACTCAACCGGCTTATCTATTGCTGGGAATGGTTCCAACCGTGGATACCGCAGGCGTGCCTTATTTCCGTTTGCGACGATAAAGATGTCAACAAGCCGGTTAAATTCGTTACCCCCAAAACCCAGCTGCGCGAATGCGTTTTCGAATCCGACGGCTTTTCCGTCGAGTTCGACCCCCGGGGAAATTTCCGGAGGCTGGAATATGGTGGCAAAAAGTCGCTGGGCAGCATCGGTTATGAAAGCAGCAAATCCCTGCCGGCGAAAAAGGACTATACGCCGATTGTCACTTTTGACACCTCGGCAGATCGGATCATCTGCACGCGCGAGTGCCCGATTGGCGTCAAGCACGATGATTTCGCCGAGAAGGTCACGGTCTGCGTAAGCCGCGACAAGATTTCGGTCGACTGCGAAATAACCATCCGGGAGGGCGTCGCCTGGAAGGGCTTCAACCTTTGCTCTTCTCTGCAAAGCCCTATCGAGTTCTATGCTGGGCGCAAACTCAAACTCGTCGACCAGTCCGAACAAGTGCGCGAGATTGACTATCCGGCGGAATTCGACGCCAAAAGCTGCCGCCTGCCGGGATCGTTCAAGATTTTGAGCAATGGCGAGTGGAAGATTTCGCTCGACGATGCCCAACTGATGGGTTTCATGGACCGCCGCCAGTGGAACAATAATTCCGCCGGGCTGCAGTTTTGCCCGAAAGG
>CALYTX010000161.1 GCA_945487985.1 uncultured Verrucomicrobiota bacterium
TCTAAGGAGATTATGGCCTTTACAGGCCAATGGTGAAAACCCTCCGCAAACATCTGCTGTTTTCTCAAACACCAATTTCACTGTTGTATCGCGGTTCCTTTCGGAGCCGCGATTACTCTTTTGTGTATTTTACCATTGAGGGTCTTTTGCTATAATTGCGTCACGCTTGTGGATAGTTTTTGTGGTGTTGTTTTTTCAGGGAGGGATTGATGGCTATCGAAAAGGTTTCTTGGTGGGAAAAGGTTTCGTATGCGCTTGGCGATGCAAGTGCAAATATCGCGTGGCGAGGAATCTGTTCCTTTTTGATGATTTATTACACCGATGTTTTTGGCCTGGCTCCTGCGGTTGTCGGTGTTCTGTTTTTGGTTGTTCGCCTTTCAGACGGTGTCTCCGATGTGGCTATGGGTATTGTCGGAGATATGACTAAGTCGAAATATGGCAAGTTCCGTCCCTGGATTCTGTGGACCGCCATCCCTATGGCAGCAATTCTCGCGCTCCTGTTTACCTGTCCGCAGAATTTGGGCATGACGGGCAGGATTGTGTACGCGTATTGCACCTACATTCTTTTTACGCTTATCTATACGGCCAACAATATTCCCTATGGTGCGCTGATGGCGGTGATGACGCCGGATGATCGTGAGCGCGCGTCAATTGGCTCTTATCGTATGGCTGGTGCATTCGCAGGGGGTATGGTAGTTCAGGGTATGCTACTTTTCCTTGTGGCGCATTTTGGCGACATCGGTGCTTTGGTTAGTATCGAGCCGCAGCGCGAGAATGCCGCAGGCAGCGTAGTGAGAGTCGTTTCGCCGCGAACGGTCGAGCATGTGGACTTCTCGACTCGCGACAAGATCGCGAAGCTCGTCGAAGTGGGCTCCACCAATGAGCCGGTGGTGCGATTGAGTCTGCCGATGAAAGCCGGCGAGGAATATCGCTTCATTGTCAGTGGACAGGAGAATTTGTCCGCCGAGAGCTTCACTTTGATCGACCAGAGCCGCGGCTACAGCCACGCCATCTATCTGCTGTCGGCCGTTCTGGCGCTATGTCTCTTCATCACTTTCTTCGGCACACGCGAGAGAGTGATTCCCGAAGAGGATCAGAGAATCGATCTCGTCCGCGATTTGCGCGATCTGTCGCGAAACGGTCCGTGGGTCGTTCTGCTTGTCGTGGGCTTGCTTTTCAATGTCTACAACGCCATTCGTCAAGGTATTACGGTGTATTATTTTACTCACTATTTGCATCGCGAACTTTTGGTGGGTGGATATTTCACCGCGTTGATGGTAGCATCTATCGCTGGTGCATTAGCTACCGCTCCGCTTTCGCGTCTGTGCGGCAAGCGTAGACTGTTCGTGCTTACTCTGTTCGGTGCAGGAGCGGTTAATCTTGGTTTTGCCTTCTGTGATTCCTCCGCCTTGACGGCAATCTTCGCCGTCGGTATTGTCGGCGAGGCGCTTGCCGCAATTTTCCCGACTCTCTTCTTTGCGATGCTTGGCGATGCGGCTGATTATTCTGAATTCGTCAACCACCGCCGCGCTACCGGCCTTGTCTATTCGGCAGGTTCGTTTGCCACCAAGTTCGGCGGCGGCTGTGCCGGTGCGATCATTGGCTGGGTTCTGGGATATTACGGATATGATGGGTCAAACCCGTCCACGATTGCCGGAGCTCTCGACGGCATCAAATTGTTGATGGGCGCGCTTCCGAGTGCTTTGGCGGTGGTGACGGCGGTTTTGATGCTTGCCTATCCGCTTTCCGATCAGAGGCTCCAGACGATTACCGGTGAACTGCTCAGACGACGTCAGAGTCGCAAGTAGGTGTGGGCGAACAAGTTAACTTGTGTCTGCACGACATGGCAAAAGAAATTTCATTTGTCTGGAAATGAAATTGCGCTTGATTTTGGCGGCAAGATTCGGTATCATACTCGACAAGAATTTAATAAATGGATTATTCTAAACAACAAGGAGTTGAGAAAATGAAGATGTCGATGGTTCTGACTGTCCTGGCGATGGGAATCGCGGTCGCTACTACTGGTTGCCGCTACGACAAGCCGCGTGTGCGTGGCGCGGGTTCTGCCGCGGGCGGGGCTGAGGCGCTCGGAGTGGGTGGGACGCAAGGTGAAGAAATCACCGACACAACCGCGAATGACGCGGTTAACGAAAGTGTCGAAGAAGGAACGTTGGATGATTTGGCTGCTTCCGGCGGCGATTTTGAGAAACTCTATGCCCGGTGCAATGATGTGAATTTCGCGCCGGTGTATTTCGGTTTCGATTCCACTGTTGTCCCTGAGTCCGAACTTGGCAAGATTGATGCCGTTCAGCAACACCTCGCCGCCAATGCCGACCGCGTTGTGGTTATCGAAGGCAATTGCGATGATCGCGGCTCCAACGAATATAACATGTCGCTCGGTGAGAACCGCGCTGTCATCATTCGCAATTATCTCGTTCAGAGCGGCATCGCGGCTGACCGCATCCAGACGCGCAGTTACGGTGAGGAAAAGCCCGCCGTTGAAGGCTCTGGCGAGTCGGTGTGGGCGCAGAACCGTCGCGGCGAGTTTGTGCTGTTCAAGAAGTAAGGCGAAAAATTGCTGCTCGCGATTTTGTTTGAAAGCGTGGGCGTCGGCGAGTGGTTTGTGCTGCTCGCCGTCGTTCTTATCGTTGTAGGTCCAAAGAACCTGCCCTCGACAGCGCGCAAAATTGGCCAGTTTTACGCTAAATTCCGACGGGCGGCCGAGGGATTTAAGCGCCAGTTGCTTGATATGGATGCCGAGATTTCCCGGGCGGCGGCTGCTGCTGAGCGAACTGCAGCCGACGCGTTCAAGATTGAGGGCGATGAAGCCACTGCCAAGCCGCTCGACATCACCGCGCCACTGAAGCCTCAGATTGACAGGGCCATGGCTGATGGCGGGTCGAGCGTCGACTCTGCGCAGATTTCTCCAGAGAATCCCCCGTCCGCTGAAGGTTAAGGGAATGGCCATCGAATTTATCAAGAATCCAGACGAACGCAACGATCCTCCCAGACCGTTGCTTGAGCATTTGATGGCGTTGCGCGATATGCTAGTGTTCGCAGCTACCGCCTGGGCTGTTTGCGTGGTGATAGCAGGTGTTTTTTCGCCATACATACTCGAATGGCTCAAGAGTCCAGCGGCGGACAATCAGGAGCTGCTTCAAGGACTTGACCTGACAAGCGGGTTCTCGGTGATTATGTCAATTGCCGCTTGGGGTGGAACTGCGTTGAGCTTCCCTTTCCTTGTGTTCGCTTTGTTGCGGTTTGTCTTCCCTGCGTTGACCCGTCGCGAAAAGATGATTATTCTATCGGTACTCGTCTTCGGTACGATGCTTTTCACCACTGGTGTGGGGCTTGCCTATCAGAAGACACTGCCGCTTGTGGTCAGTGCTTTCCAGCAGATTAATGCCTGGGTGGGGTTGCCGGTTGAAACAATTCGCATTGAAGGGTATATTTCGATAATTCTCAAGACGATTATTGCTTTCGGTCTCGTGTTTCAGTTGCCGCTGATTCTGTTTGTGTTGGGAATTTTCGGCGTGGTGACGAGTGATGGTTTGCGCAAGAAGCGGCGTCTTGCCATCGTCTTTACTTTTGTTATGGCGATGTTTTTGACGCCGCCTGATCCAATGAGCCAATTGATGATGGCTGTTCCGCTGTGTCTGTTGTACGAGTTGTCGATTTGGGCAATTTGGATGCGTGAGCGCTTTTAAGCTTTCAGGCTTGAGCGATTTTTGAGCATCGTGCTCAGAGATAAACGTAAGTTTTGCTGGATTGTGCTCGGCAGCGGGGCAATGGTTATTGATCCTAGATTCGGGTACGCCAGTAGAGCGGGTTCTTTTTTTAACGCAGAGACGCAAAGGAACAGAGAAAAGAGTGTTTTTTTGATAATGCTGCAAAGTCTGGGATGAAAGCAGGGTTCTTCGCACCAGCTTCAAACCGCCAACCAT
>CALYTX010000162.1 GCA_945487985.1 uncultured Verrucomicrobiota bacterium
GTCGCGCAAGGTCGTCTGGGTCGGGCGGGGGGCCAACTTAGTTGCTGTCCGCGGGCGCGCGAAGCGGGGCGGTTCGCGCGCCATAGTGGTATTATATGAAAAATGGCGTTGCATCCGTTTGCCCGATCGGTTGCTTCGCAGGGGGTAAATCGCGGCGTTATGGGGGAATGAAAGGCGGAATATGATTAGGAGTGCAGCTTTTGCGGTTTTGGCGACGATGGTCTCGGCGGCGTTGGGCTCGATTGAACAGGATTTGTCCGGCAAGTGGCAGGGAGTTCAATACGGCAAAGGAATCAAGGCGAAGGTTTTTGAATACACAGTGCCCGGCGGCATTCAGTCCGCCCTGACTCGTGCCGGACTTATTCCTGATACTTTCGTCGGCACCAACGAGATTGACAATTTGTGGATTGGCAAGTCGAATTGGCGGGTGTGGCGTAAATTTACGGTCGATTCGGACATGCTGGCGAAGAAGTCGGTGATTCTGCGGCTGGAAGATTGCGATTGCTTCGCCAAGATCTACTTTAACGGCAGCGAGTGTCTGGCTGGCGAGACCACCGACCGCTTTCAGCGCTACGATTTAGAGGTTAAGCCCTATCTCAAGGCGGGAGAGAACGAGATAGTCGTTGTTTTCCGCGGACCCGAGACGGTGGCCGACGAGCGCGCGGCGGCCAGTTCCCATCCATTCCCCATTGCAAACGTGCTATGGGCCAAGAATCAGGCCTTCGTGCGCAAGCCGGCCTGCCATGCCGGCTGGGATTGGGGCCCGTCGTTGCAGGTGATCGGCTTGTGCGGTACGGTGAAACTGATTGCTAGTGATCGGCCGCGTGTTGATTACGTCTATTGCTCGCAAGATTTTAACGACGATTTTAGCCATTGCACGCTTACGGTTTTCGCCGATCTGAGCGATGGCGCCACAGTGACCAACAAAATCGAAATCGACAATCCTCCGTTGTGGTGGCCCAATGGCGCTGGCGAGCAACGCTTTTATTCGTACTGCGTTGATATCGGCGGCCGGAAGGTCAGCGGAAGAATCGGCTTGCGCAAAATCGAGGTTCTGAACGAGAAGAGCGTATCGGCCGCTGGCAAAGACGAATTGTCGCTCGTCTTCCGGGTGAACGGGCGGCGGATCTTTATGAAAGGCGCCAACTGGATACCTTGTAGCGCCTACGAGAACGAACAGACCCCTGAGCGCTATCGCCAGCTGCTGGCCAGCGCGCGCGACGCGCATATGAATATGATTCGCGTGTGGGGCGGCGGCCAGTATGAGAAAGATGTTTTCTACGATCTTTGCGACGAATATGGGATTCTCATCTGGCACGATATGATGTGTTCTTGCGCTGTCTATCCCGGCGAAGGAGAATTCCTGGAGGAAATCCGCAGCGAACTCAGCCATCAGTTGCGGCGGCTGCGCGACCACGCTTCAATTGCCATGTGGTGCGGCGATAATGAGTGTCTGGGGGCGATCAAATGGTTTCCGCAGACGAGGAAAGACCCCGATTTCTACCGTGCACAGTGGGTTAAGCGCTCGAAAATGCAGGGTGAACTCGTGGCCAGTTTTGATCCCCAGCGAACCTATTGGCCCAGTTCACCTTGTTGCGGACCGGGCGATTTCGGTGACGGTTGGAAGGAAGATTCCAAGGGCGATATGCACAATTGGGATGTTTGGCACGAAAACCAGCCTTTCGCGAAATACTACGACTACCATCCGCGGTTTTGCAGCGAGTTCGGATTCCAGAGTTTCCCGTCGCTGGAAGTGGCGGAAAGTTTCGCTACGCGAGAGCAAATTCTCGCCCGCGCTCCCGAGTTCGAATGGCACCAGAAAAATCCTGGCGGCAATGAGCGGATTCGCAAGACGATGCGGCGGTATTTTCCCAATCCGAAAGACGTCCAGAGTGAGTTATTGCTTTCGCAGTTCCAGCAGGCGATGGCGATTCAGACCGCAGTTGACGCATGGCGCGCCGAACAGCCTCGTTGCATGGGAACCTTGTTTTGGCAACTGAATGACAATTGGCCCGTTGCCAGCTGGAGTTCGATAGAATACGGCGGCAAATGGAAGCCGCTGCAGTATCTGGCCAAACGTTTCTTTGCGCCGCTCAACATCGTGCGTGCGCCGGATGGCACGGTCTCAGTGATCAACGATACGGATAAGAATCTACAGGTCAAGCCATATGCCGTGTTTAGTAGCTTTGATGGCAGAAGTGTCGACACCGTTCCGCTGTCCGCCCCGGACGAAACGGTGTTCTGTGCGGCCAACAGCGCCACCAAAATCGGCAAGGTAGACCTGCGCGCCGGCAGTGTTATGAAGATAGGCTTCACCACCATGGAAGGCGCAGCGGTTCGCCGGATTGAAAACTACCCTGTGTTCGAAACTTACCGCAATGTAGAACTGCCTGCAACGAAAATCTCCATTGAGGTCGAAGGCTTTAAGGTGAGGTTGCGCGCCGACAAGGTTGCGCTGTGGGTGTGGCTCGACGCAAAGGGGGTTGCTGGAACTTTCAGCGACAACGCTTTGACCCTTGCGGGAGGCGAAACAGTTGAAGTTGTGTTTTCGCCTGCCGACCCCTCTCTTGCCCCTGACCGGTTCAAGGGAGCGCTCTCTGTCGTGCATTTGCGCGATTTGACGGCAGTCTGCGAGCACTGAAAGAGCTCTGCCGGGGAGATCGCACGCACAAATGAAAATCGCCTATCTCATCGACAAGGAAGCGATTGGCGGCGGAAACGACTACATTCGCCGTCAGATGGCTGCGCACTCGGATGATTCATGCCGCGTTTTTTACGCTGATCGCGGCGAATGCACGGCGAAGGCGATGAACGATTATGGCGCCAATTTGATTTCGGTCAACCATTTGCGCGCGCTTGTGCAATTATTTAGGAATCCGTTTGTACGCCCGCAGGGCGAAGTTGTCTTCACTGTCCATGGCATCCATCTGCGCAAATACGATTTTCTCCCCCAGACAATCCTGAACCGAATTAAACGCATTTTGCGGCTGTTGCTCGAACGAAAACTCTACCACCGTTGCTCGCGCCTTATTGCGCTTACTCCAACTGATGCGAACGATATTCATCGACTGTACGGCGAGGATCTGTCAGTTAGGGTCGAACCGAATTCGATTTGCACCTCGGAGCTTTCCGCCGCACCGACGGATCTGAGGTGGCCACCCGATTCGTTTGCCTATGTGATGATTGCGCGGAACGATTTTCAGAAGGGACAGGACATCCTTTTTGCCGCGCTCGAGCTTGCGGCGAAAAGATTGCGCGCTACCGGAAGTCGCGTATTGCTGATTGGCGGTGCAGAGGTTCCAGCATCCATTGCTGATCTTGTGGAAAATGCCGGTCCCATTCCAGACGCGGGCGTATACATGACATGCGGACGCACCTTGATCGCACCGAGCCGCTGGGAGGGGATGCCTTACCTTTTGCTTGAGGCCGTCGCACGCGGTCGGGACATTATCGCCGCGGATTGTCCCGGCAACCGCGATGTGCTCGCCGGGTATGGCAAGGCACGGATGTTTCCAGCGGGAGACGCCGCATCGTTGTCGGAGATGCTGAAATGAAGACGCAGTTTTGTAGCGCGTCGCTTTCGGCATTGCTTATTGTCGTGGCGCTTTTTTACGGTCGAACGATTTGTTTCTGCGAAGAAGAATTTGATCTGGCTTGTCTTACTGAGCATTGTATATCATGCGAGTCATGTCCGTCTGTTGGCTCTTCAGGGGCTACGGCTTTATTGACGGATAGTTGCGACTGCGGCCATATACAAGTTCAAGGTATCGATTTGTGGTTGGCGGTTGATGATACTGGTACTTGTGTATCCGCGGGGGAGGTTGTCTGGTTCGCTCCTGAAGTTGATTTTCGCACCTGTTCAAGAACCGACGTTGTTTTGCCGCCAACGACGGCTCCACCCGATATTG
>CALYTX010000163.1 GCA_945487985.1 uncultured Verrucomicrobiota bacterium
GCACGCGGCAGCAAAGAACTCAATGGGATAGTTATTTACAATTCAGCACACTAGAGCTTCTAGAATCCCACGGGGCGAAAGCCGTCGACGTGTTTGGGTTGCCTTGTACAAGCGGTTTTGATATAATCAACTGCACAACTTGAAAAAATATCGTCGGGGGGGGGGTAATTACTAGTTATCCCTCCGCGATCCGAAAGGAGAAAACCCTGATGAAGAATATGCTGATGCTCGTTTCTGCGCTGGCAGGCGCCTTCACCGTGTTCGCCGACTATGCGTTTACCGACATAACGGTTGCGGCCGGAGAAACGAAGACGATCGAGAGCGTTACCGCTTGTAAAAGTCTTTCGGTGAGCGGAACATTGATTTTGAAGAACCGTCTGATCCTCGACCCCGCCTACAATGGCAGTTATATGCTTGCCCCCAATGCGAGCGACAATGCCGCGATCGAGCTGCAGGGCATCGGGGCCATCTGCACCATCAACAAAGACGACAAAGTTCAATTCGACTCCGCCCTTTACCAGGTGCAGCTGAAGCTCGGGGCCGGGCGTGGCAAGATCACGGTCGACGCGAATCAAACGGACGAAAACACCGTTTCCGGCTTGTGCACACTCGTCGTTCCCGAGGGCGCCGCGGCGCCGGAAGGCAGCGAGACGATTGATCTCGTCGAATACAAGAGCGGCGTCAACGTCTTCGCGGGGCTGGAGAACAATTCGGCTTATCCGGTGCGCGTCGCGGTCGCCGACAATGGCGTCAAGCTCCGTATTGCCGCCTGGAACTCCGTGCTGTTCAAGGGAGCCGGCAAATCCGTTCTCGAGAATACCGCCGGCGGGCCGATCGTCTTCGCGAAGATGTCCTGGTATCCGTTCCAGCTTTCCTCGGCGGCGGAGAATCTCACCGTCAAGAGCGACCTGGTTTTCGATCATCACGACGCCAATTATCGCTACGACACCGCCAATTTGCGGCTGGAACTCGCCAAGCCAGTCAGCTGGCAGAATGGCGCGAATCTCATCACCTCCAATACGATCGTCAAAGCAACGGGCGAAAATGTCCTGCCCTATGGCGAGAACTGCGGCATGGTCTATTCCTGGTCCTGGGCTTCCACCTATGCCGATGGTGTCAACGCCAGCAAAATGCCCTATACCGGCGCGATAGTCGTCACCGCCGATCAGTGCGTCAACGGCTTCATTGGGCTGGGAGACGTCGGCGGCTATGTCTACAATGGAAACACGAGTGCGGAGCGCCAGCTCACGCTCGGTGTGAATGATGTGGCGGGAATCCTGAGAAACACCAAGATGAGCACCGGCAAGGACGACTGGCCGTCCGGTCCCATCAACGTCAAGAAGGTCGGCGCGGGCGATCTCACGCTCGAGAAGTCGAATCTCGGCAAGAATCTATCAGTCTACGATGGCTCGGTCACCGTTGATGGCGCAGGCGTTTCCTCCGTGCCCGGCAAGCTGTCATTGCAGCCCGGCAAGACGCTCACCGTGAAATCCGGTTCGACCCTGGCCGCCGCCGGCCTGGCGATCGATTATTTCAATGTGCCGACCAACGACTGCAAGAACGGCAGCAATGACTCTTGCTCCTACTACTGGCATGACAAGAAGCCGATTGCGTCCTTGGTCAAGGAATTCGGAAGCGGGCAAGGCGATGCAGTGGTGAAGGTGGAGGCCGGCGCGACGTTTGCGCTTGATGTCGCCGAGGACGCCTCCGTCGAGAGCATCGCGCTTGACGCCGCCGGCGCGTTTGAGAAGTCGGGCGCGGGAGCCTGCCTTTTCAAAGGCGGTTCGCAATCATTCTCCGGCGACCTCAAGGTCAAGGCGGGCTCGCTCGCTTTCGGCGGCTCAGGCATCACCAATAAATATTGGCGTTGGACGATTACCAAGAATGGCAGCACCGGCGGTCGCGGGACTGGTCCCCTGCCGCTGCAGGCGAGATTCACCTTGATGGACAAGGATGGCGCCGGTCTGACCTCGGGCATGTCGATCGACAAGAAGGCGACCGCGGCAACGGGTCTGGCGGCGAAGAAATTCATGATCGACCAGGTCGATCAAATGAAACCGACGGAATTCAATCAGCTGTTCGGGACCGAATGGTATCAGAATGCTGGCATGATTGTCACCAATGACGACGCGAGCATCAGCATCGATAAACTGGTGATAACATTTCGCCTGGCGGCTGATGCGAAGCCGGCCACGCAGTATTCCTACTCAACTGTGGGCAATCAGAATTGGCCGGACACGTGGACGATGGAGTCCTCGCCGGATGGCGTCAATTGGACGGTCGTGGATTCGCGCGAAGCGCAACACCTCGGCGCCCGTTGGTATTATGAAACCGCATGGTACGCCTGGTGGACTGACAAGCGCTGGGGGAATTTCAAGGGGTTGCCCTTCACCTTCAACATGGCGAACGAGCCGGCGCCCGCCGTCAGCGTAGAAGGGGCGAAGGTCGAGGTCGGCGCCGGCGCGACGCTGGATCTGACCGGGACGACCGGCAGGATTGCCGCGATGACGATTGACTGCGCCACTGGCGCCGGCAGGGTCGTCGCGCTCAATTGCGCCGAAACCGGCGCGGTTTATCTCAAGAATGCCGCCAGCCTTTCGCCTGGCAGCCCCATTCTGGAGGTACCAGGCGCCGGCAACGTCGATCTGAGCGCCTGGAATGTGTATTTCGATGGCGTGGAACGGAAGAACTGCAAGGCCAGGGTCAAGAATGGCGCCGTCGTCGTCGTTGTCGGCGGCATGCAAATCATCGTCAGGTAGGGAATCACCGGGCTTATCCCGTGAAATCGGGGTAGGCCCGGTGGCTTCGGGGCGGATTTCCGGGGATTTGATATAATCCAGGGTGTTGGAAAGGAAAGGAATCGAATATGAAGCAGGTGCTGTTGCTTTGGTCGGCATTGTCGTGCGGGTCGTTGCTGGCCGCGACGCCGGTGAATATGGATGTGAACGGCAAGGTGGTCATTGGCGAGAGCGGTCCGTCGATGCAATTGCAGATCCCCCAGCGGGATTGGGGAAACTCCTCTTCGGGCAATGTGGACCTTGAGGCGACCGGGCTTCCCGAGGGAGAGACGAGAGTTTATTTCTTTTCGCAGGAGGATGTGCGTTTCGCCTACGGCACGGTGAAGATCGCGGCAAAGGAGAAAAACTCGTTCAGCTACTCCGTCCGGCTGGATGGCCGGGAGGACTACGCATCGGCCGGTGTTTTCATTTCGGTTGAATTGCCGGTCAAGTATGCCGGCGCGGCGATTGTCGGCAGTGACGGCTCCCGGGCGACGATCCCCGTCGATTTTGACCGCGACAAGCCTTATGGCCTCTACAACGCCGAACTGCGGAGCGTGACGATTGCCGCCGGGACGCCGGATGAATTGCGTTTCGACTGGCCCGGGACGATGAATGTGTATGTCCAGGACAATCGCCGGTGGGGGCCGAACTTTTCGATTCGCATTTCTTCAATCGGCGAGACGGCCAAGATTGTGAAGGGCGACCGGCGCTTGTTCAGCCTGGACGTGACGCTGCCCGGCGAAAGCGCGGTGAAGGCCGGCAAGCTCTGCGTCGTCAACCGCAATGACAAGTGGCTGCCGATAGCGAACCATAAGACGATTGAGAAGGGGTCGGCGCTGGACTTGTCGGAGTCGGGGATATTCGATGCGCCCGCCGGGAAACACGGCTGGCTCAGAAATGAAAAGTCGCATCTCGTCTTCGAGCGGCTGCCTGGTCGCGTCCAGCGTTTCTACGGCGCCAACATGTGCGATACGGGCGCCTTCCTCGGCCGCCGTCTCGCCGACGAGGTCGTTGCGCGCTTTGTCCGCACCGGCTACAACGCGATGCGAATCCATCATTACGAAAACTGGGTGGCTGATTGACGGGCCTTGCAGATTGTGATACCATTTCAGGCATG
>CALYTX010000164.1 GCA_945487985.1 uncultured Verrucomicrobiota bacterium
GAGGGGGACTCGCGCGTCGTAGGGGGAAATATCAAAAATTTATGCCCATATTATATCATCTGATTTTCCTATAAGTTATTCATTTGCGAAATAAATTATTATCCATTTGCGCAAAGAATCTATGGAGCTCACGCCGTTAAAACCGGGTTGCCGTTTCCAGAACTTTTACCGCGCGAAAACCACCCCAAACAAACAACCGCCACGGCTTGATATTGCGTACAACCTTGACAACGCGGTCATGACGGTCGAGGAAGGTGGCATCAATCGCATAGCGCATAAAACATGTGTGAATCGCATTGCACTTCAAGATCAACAAGCCCTCACCCTCGTTGAGGCGCTCGGTTCCGATAAGACCGCGAGCTCTTTCGGGAAAACTGCGCGCTACCTTTGCGCTAATGCCATGGCATAAAACTGTTTCCATCACCAGAACTGCCACTGAGCGAATTCGAGCACATAAAATCCTAAGATGAGATTGGTCGTAATATGCGCAACAATTGCTGCGGCGAGCCCCGCTCGGACTGCCACCAGACAATATGCCGCCCCAACGATGGCGGCGACGAGGAAGCGGTTGTGTCCAGCGGCAAATAACAGCGTCGTCCAAAGAAACGCGCTCAAATCGAATCGGATAGGGCGAGTGCTGGAACGCCCCACCGTCGTGTCGGACACGAAGCGATAAAGGAAATGGCGGTAAAAAAGCTCTTCAACCGGCGCGATTACGAATGCGCTGCCGATAACTTTGACTGTCAGCAGCCAACGCGAACCTAAACTCGCATCGACACTCTGCGCCGGACCGATTATGAAAAAACGGCGATACCATTCACTTTGTTCTGGCAATACCCAGATGAAGAAAGCCACAATTCCCGTCGAAAAGCCCCAACCCAGCGCGGCAAAAAAGCGACGAGTGGAGAAAAAGTCGCAAATCGCCTGCCGCCACGGACAAAAACCAATCACCAGCGCCACAACCAAAAAACCGACAACGGCGGTTCTGAGCGCATACGCCTCAAGCGAGCTGGGCAGCGCCAACATCAGTGCCATCCAAAGCGCAAATGGCGCAATCGCAGCCAGCGTGCCGACGCGTGGAAATCCCGCACTCAAGATTTAGCTCCACGGACTGATGCAGCGGAATTAACGCCGAAACAGACGAGCACCGCCGCCAAAGAAAGGAGAAAGCCGGTGGCCACGCCTTTGACCCAATCGACCGTCTCGCCGGTAAAACTGTTCCAGCAAAGCGTGCCAAGCGCAATAGACGAGACCGCAAGCATGAATATCATCGGCGCGGCCGTCATCCAAACCGGCCGGCGATTCTTCATGAACCAGAGCGTCGCGGCGAGGAATGTCAACGCTGCAAGCAACTGGTTGGCGGACGCAAAAATCGTCCACAACTGCCTGGCCGTAGCCGGCGCGCCAAGAAGCAGTCCGGCCGCAAGCGCGACGACGACGAGGGTTCCCGTGTACATGTTGTAGGCGATTTTGCGCACGGGATGCCGTTTCTCGTCGCCGCGGCCTACGAGTTCCTGCCAACTGAACCGCGCCAGTCTCGTGCCGGCATCAACGGAAGTCATCAGAAACGCCGAAACCGAAAGCAGCATGAAACTTTCTGCAATGCGCTTGCCCGTTTCAGGCGCGATTCCCAGCAGCGAGAAAAGCTTTATGCACATTCCAGCAACCGACGAGGCGAACATCTGCACCGGTTCCATGCCTTTGATTGCCGCGACATATTCGCTTTGCGAGGCATACGCTCCAGCCACGCCGACCAGCGCGATGATCGCCAGCGCCCCTTCAAGCAGCATACCGCCGTAGGCGATCGGACGTATTCCCCGCTCGCTGTCGAGCTGCTTGGCAGTGGTTCCCGAGGCGACGAGCGCGTGAAATCCAGAGCATGCGCCGCAGGCGACGGTCACGAACAAAAGCGGAAACAGCGCCTGCACGCCGAAGCGTCCGTCGCCCGTCCAACCCGTGAACGCATCGAGTTTGAGCTGCGGATGGGCAATGAAGACCCCGATGAAACCCAACGCCATCATCGCATAGAGCAAATACGCGTTGAGATAGTCGCGCGGCTGCAGCAGAATCCAGACCGGACATGTGGCCGCGAAAAAACAATAGACGAGCAGCACGATCGTCCAAACCATTCGCACTACCTGCGGCGACCATCCAAAAAGAGCCGCCAGGTCGAGCGGATACAGATTGCCAATCCACACAAAAGCGAACATCATCGGCACGAATACGAGCGATGTCCACAACACCGACATCCGCCAACGGTTGACGCAAAGCCCGAACAGAATCGCCTCGCCTATGAACAACAGCGACGCGGTGGCAATCGCAGGATCGGCCACGAATGTGCCAGCAATCTGGCGCGTGAACTCCGAAACTACCAGCACCAACGCCGACCAGCTGAAAAGCAGAAACAGCACCTTGCCGGGTTTGCCAAGAATCGTACCGATAATCGAGCCGATCGATTCGCCGCCATGACGTACCGACAAAAATAGCGAAACCATGTCGTGCACCGCTCCGATGAATATGCAACCGAGCACAATCCACAAAGCTACCGACGCCCAGCCGAATTCCGCCGCCAATACCGGTCCTACAATCGGCCCGGCGCCCGCAATCGCCGCGAAGTGGTGTCCGAAAAGAACGGTTGGATGAGCCGGAATAAAATCCACGCCATCGCGCTTGACATGCGCCGGCGTCGGGATAGACGCATCGATGATCAGCTTGCGGGCGATTAATTTAGCATAGATGAAATATCCGGCGAGAAAGCAGGCCGAAGCAGCAATCAATAATGTAGCACCGTTCATAAGTGTCTATATTATACCATAACCATATCGGCTTCTCGGATTTCGCCTTGCCTTCGTCCTCGAGGCGGCCGATCCGCATCGCGCCGCCTATCGCAGAATTACCGACAATCCTTGGCCAGCGATGCGCAGTACGCCCGATTTCAATTCCGACGAATCGACGACGGCAATCCCCAGGCTGTCCAGCGCCGCTGCCGTATATTCGCCAGCGGCAAGGCTCACCAACTTCCCCCTATCGGAGTTGTAGAATTGGAATTTGCCGACCGTGAGCGTGTGCCCTTCCAGATCAAGTTTGGCGGTTGCATCAGCCAGCGTCACCGAAGCGACTTTACAGTCGTCGTTCGCGACGGCGTATCCGTAATCGGCGACCACATAATTCACCTTGCGGTAATCCGCGATATCGTCGCCGCCGTAGCCAAGCGAAACCATTTCGGTGGTATTGATGTTGTCGGCGTGGTAATACGTCGTCTCGCGGCGATAGGCGATGCGAACGGTGCCTTTGCCATCGGCTTCATTGCCCGTCTGGAGGTAAACCGTACCGGACGAGGAGTCGCACTCGTTTCCGGCAGTCGCACGGCCCGAGGCGCTGATGCGACCGGCAAAGCCTGTGAAATCGGCATTCGGTTTGGTCAGTTTGACGGCAACGCGTCCGCCACCGCCGCGCTGCCAGGCAAACGAGCCGCCTTCCGCCGTAATGGCGCCGGTATCGGCGCCAGCCAGCGTTCCGGCGGTAATGTCGATGGCGCCGCCCATGCCGCCGGCGGCATTGCCGCCACCGTTATGGGTTTCGGGTTCGCCGTTGGCGTTGATTTTGCCGTCGACCGTCAGCGTTCCACCGACCGTGAGTTTCAGGACACCGCCGGACTGTGCCGACGCCTGTCCGTTAGGCTCCGGCACACCGCAGCCCGGCAAAAATGGTGCGAAGACCGAGTCGTAGCCTTGGTAGTGAAGTTTGAGCGTCTTGCCGTAGTGGATTGTGCGTCCGCCATGCGACAAGTAGCCCAAAAGGCCTTGTTCCGTATTGTTTCGTTCCTTGCGCAAGCCGCCGTTGCGGGCGCTGACGATTCCGTCGGAGGCAATCGTCAG
>CALYTX010000165.1 GCA_945487985.1 uncultured Verrucomicrobiota bacterium
CATCTTCCGCAACAAGAATATCGATCATGCCCCCATACTTTCTTTCCAGGCGGGAAGCCTGAGGGTAAACACAAGCCCGCCGCCCGGCCGCGATCTCACCGAAAGCGACCCGCGCATGCCCTTGGCTAGTTCACGCGCGATTGCCAACCCTAACCCGGAGCCGCCTGTCTCGGCGGTCAAGGCGTTGTCTCCGCGCCAGAAACGATCAAAAACGCGCTTAAGCGCTTCGCGTTCCAAACCTGGACCTCGATCGTCAACATTAATAGCAACCATCCCCCGTTCCCTTGAAATCGACACCTCGACCGGTGCCGCGCCTGCGGCATACTTTGCGGCATTGTCGAGAAGAATCACCACAATCTGTTTTAAAGCCGATTCGTCGGCAAAGACCGCACAACTACCATCGGGCAAAGCCAGTCCCTGGGAGAAACGCTCGATCATGGAACTTGCAACATCGCGGACAACCCTCACCGCATCTGTTTCGGCAAGCCTGAACTCGCGACGATTTTTCTCGATGCGGCTGAAATCCAGAACATTAATGACAAGTTCCTTCAACCGCTTCGATTCCGCGGCGATCGCCTTGAGCGCCTTCTGGCGCCGCTCGCGGCCAAGCATGTCGTCCTGGGCAAGTTCGGCGCAAAGACAAATCGCCGTCAAAGGGGTTTTAAACTCATGGGTGATGTTAGATACAAAATCAGTTTTCTTGAGCGATTCTTCCCGGGCCTGACGCGCGGCGCGCACCAACAGCCACCCTCCGGCCACAAGCGCAAGAAACATCAGCCCTACCACACAGCCGCTAATCCATAGAATGCGCGCAATTGCGATATCGTTTTCGCGGACGCATTCCTCGGCGTCGGCCGCCCAGGGAGCGTATGAATCGCTCGAGAACGCCTGGGCAAACCGGTTGACCCCCACGCCGGGGCGAGCACGATCAGCAACTATGAAAGATACCTTCAACGGCTTTCGGCCAGCGATACTGCATCCACTGGCCGCATCGATTGCCGCGAAGGCCTCGCGCTTGTAGGTCTCGATCTGCTCGCGCGTGGTTTTCCCGTCGATACGCAGAGAAACCGCTGGCCGCGGACGGCTCGCGCGACCCATTTCGATTCGCGCCAGCCACACTGCCGCGACGCCGAGCGCCATAGTCGGCAAGCCCACGGCCAGCAGGTAGATGCGGATTTCCCTGCCCACAAATCGCCCTTACTTTTCTTCGTTCTCGGGTGCGGACTCTTCTGGCGAATTATGCTGCTTGTTATGCCGGCGGCCTTTCTTCGCACCTTGACCTTTCGGCCCCTTCCCAGGACCCATTCCCGGACAGCCCATCATGCGGTCGTTCACCATAAGAATGAGGCGCGTGGGCTGCTTAACACCGTCTTCACCTGGCTCTTTGGCCGCATATGCAGCAAACGCCGCGTCAATCTTTTCGGCGACCTCCTGCTTGAAGGCTTCAATTTCCGCCAGGGTCGTCTTCTCGCCAATCTGCAACGTAGCGGGTTTAACCCGGTTGCGCCGGCCAGCGCCTTCGCCTGGGCAATTGCACCGCTCGCCCTTCATCCCTTTGCGATTACCCTTACGGCATTTGCACTTGCCAGACGGCTGACCCTCGGTGCATTCACCGGCAGCGGTACACTTTCCGCAGTCGCCATTGCACTCGACTTTGCACTTCGCCTCGACGCTGCATTGCGCGCCAGCATCCCCGGCTGCCGCACCCTCGCCCTCGGCATAGGCGGAAGTTCCCAGCGCCAGAGCGCACACGCCCACCAACAGCATTTTCATGGTTTTATTCCTTTCGTTTTGATTTGTCATAGTTCGTTTAACGCCAATCCACACATAGGAAGATTGTGCCAGAATTAAACCATATTTTCCCCGACCGATTGTCACCGAAATGTCACCAGAAAACGATTTATTCCACTTCCCAAACCTTGTCGCCGAAAGCACGCACCACGTTCGCGCCAAGCAGCACGATCTGCCAGCTCATATACATCCATGCCAGCACAATAGGCAGAAAGGCCAGCGAACCGTAAAGAGCCGAGCTCTTGGCGATACCAACCTGGGCGACAGCGCAGATTTTCATCCAGACGCCAAACACCAAGGCGGTGATCGCCCCGCCATACAGTGCCGGGCGCGCGCCGATGCGGCAATTGGGCATAATCCAAAAGAGGAACGCAAAAGCGAGCGAAGAAATCATGGCCGCAACTGCCGTGCGCAGAAATGTCGAATCGAGTAGACAAATCAGACCATCCGACAACCATCGCGTCAGATTGGACGCCCCCACCGTGGCGACAATCACGTTCTTCACGATGTTAAGCACCGGCAGCGACAGCGCCAACACCGCCAGCGCTGGCACCACCACCGCCACGAAAAGGTACAATCCGATGCGCCGCCAGAGCGGACGCGGTTTGCGGATGCCCCAGATTTCGTTAAAGCTGACCTCAATCATCCCGATGGAACTGACAATCGTCCAGAGCAGCGCCAGAAAACCTATCCAGCCGAGCGTGCCGATATCAAAATTATCGACCCGGGCAAAGATCTGGTTGGAGAAATTGCGTGCGCGCTCGCCGAACTCACGCGCCATCAAATGCCGCTGCTCGCGCGCAGCATCATCCATCGCCGCCACGGCGGCAAGCTTGTCGTCCTGACCCGATTCGATACTGGTTATCATCGCATCTATCTGCGTGTTGATCTGGCGGCGGAAGAAATCGTCCGCATTGAACGTTTTTGCAGCCAGGAGCAGAACGCAAAGCATCGGCACTATCGCCAGCATTGAAAAATAGGTAAGCCCCGCGGCATGCATCGAGCAATGGCTGTCGAGAAAGCCCACGACAACATTCTTTCCCCAGACTATCAATTTTTTCATACCGCTATTATAACAAAAGATAGTCGGATCAAAGCAGCGGACCGGTAAGCAACCCTAGCAAAACGCCAAAGAGGTAGACGAGCAGCAACACGCAGAGATTTTCCTTTAGGCTGCGATTCGTGCGAAAAAGAACGAGCAGCCCCAGTCCCGAACCTGCAAACGAACTTGCCATTAGGGCGCCGGCACTCATCGCACCGGAAAGATACAGCTTGGCACAAGCCACCGACACTGCGCAATTGGGAAGCATCCCTATCAGCGCGCCGACCATCTCGCCGGCCACCGGCGTATTCAAGCGCAAGCCGTCGAGCGCGTCTTCGCCGCCGAAATGCATCGCAAGTTCAATCGCTCCGGATACAACCGCGATGAACAGAAAAATCTCCGCCGTATGAATGAGCGCAGGTATCACAATCCCCTTGCGCTCAGTGCAGCTGCAATGGCTAACCTGGCATAGATCGTGCACATGGACTTCCCGCCGGAGGTGGCGCATCACCGCCAAAACCCCGTTGACCGAAAAGCCTGCGGCAATCGCACAGGCGATTTTGATGCCGACGATTTTCCACACAAGCGTCCACGACGCCTCCGGCACGGATACAAGCACCGGCAAAAGTTCGTCCGAGGTCGACAGGAGCACGGCCAACAGCGTGCCAACCGTGATGACCCCGCCCGCGTAGAAGGACGCCGCAGCGGCGGAAACTCCACATTGCGGAATCGCCCCCGCCAGCGCACCCGCGAGCGGACCGACCGACTTCGCCCGCTCCAGCATCCGCGACAGCGCTCCCCCGGCACTCGCCTCGACCGCTTCCAGCACCAAATAGGTCGCAAAGAGAAACGGCAACAACATCAATGTTTCTTGCAGAAATTCCATCATGATATCTGTGTATTATACCATACCGACGCAACAGCAGGTAATGAGTTGACATACCTGACACCCTTATCCCACTTTTTCTGGGGTAATTTATCCCAGTTTTCAAAAAAGCCC
>CALYTX010000166.1 GCA_945487985.1 uncultured Verrucomicrobiota bacterium
AAGATGTCCGCGAGGTCTCGAGTCATCCCCATGCCCTGGCGCAATGCAAGGGCTTTTTTGCGCGCCATCCGTCGATAGCGCAGCGGCCCGGAGAGAATACCGCTACGGTCGCGAAGGAGATTGCCTCTGGCTCTCGCAGGGATGTGGCGGTTGTCGCCTCGCGCGCATGTGCCGAACTCTACGGGCTGAAGGTGATTGCCGAAGATATTCAAGACGCAGCCTTCAATTATACGCGCTTTATTTGCATCTCGAAGGATCTGGAAATCTATCCCGACGCCAACAAGTTCTCGATTATGATGTCGCTGCCGCATCGTCCAGGCGCGCTGAACGCGATTATATCCAAGTTCGCTTCAATTGATGTGAATTTGACGAAGCTCGAGTCGCGTCCGGTTCCAGGAATGGATTTCGAGTTCCGTTTTACCTTCGACTTCGAGGCTACGCCTGGCGACCGCGGTGTGCTTTGTCTATTGTCCGAACTCTCGCGCGACCCCGAGATTGAGCATTTCACCTTCCTTGGCGCATATGCGGAGAAATGATTTGAAAATTGCAGTTGCCGGGCTGGGACTCATCGGCGGCAGCTTCTACAAGGCCTCGCTCAAGGCGGGTTACGACACGATTGGTCTGCATCATGACGATACCGACGGGTTTGGACAGGCAGATATTGTAATTGTCGCCCAGCCACCCGAGGCGATAGTGCCGTGGATAAAGCGAAATGCCGCTATGTTTAAGCCTGGTGCGCTCGTGATCGACATCTGCGGCGTTAAGGAGCCTATCTGTCGCGAAATGCAGCACTTTCTTTCCTCCCCGGAATCCAGTGGTCGTTTCTTCTTCGTCGGCGGACACCCTATGGCGGGACGCGAGGTTGCGGGTTACGAGAATTCGTTGGCAGACCTTTTCGTTGGCGCGTCAATGATTATCACCCCCTTCGACAATACGCCAGTAGATGTTGTCGAGCTGCTGAAGGCATATTTCAAGTCCATTGGCTTTGCGATGACCGTCGTCACCACCCCTCGTCGCCATGATGAAATGATTGCTTTTACGAGCCAGCTTTGCCACATCATTTCCACGGCCTTCGCGCGCGATGCCCGCGTGAAGGATGCAATTGACTTCTCCGCCGGCAGTTACGCCGACATGACCCGTATCGCTACGCAGAACGCGAACGATTGGTGTGCCCTCTACGAGTCCAACCGCGGGGCGTTGCTGGCGGTGCTCGACGGGTTCATCGCGCGAATGGATGAGTTCCGCCAGGCGCTGGCCGGCGGCGACAGCGCTTCCATCAAACGCTTTATCGCCGAAGGCACCGCCGCAAAGCAGGAAGAACTCTCTCGGCGACAGATTTCCGTCCGTCGTGGTGACGAGCCTTATCGCGGATGAATTGCGAGCGACAAACCGTTTCTTCGCCTCGAGTATTTCGACCTTAACGCCGACACATTTTGCCTTTCTACTTTGCCTCACGAGATTGTTTTGATTCACGAGATTGTACAATTTTGGCCCAAATCTGGGCGGCTATATGGTAACGGCTCGTATTTGCTATAATATATCTTGAATGGTAGAAATCGATGAAAAGTGGCGCATTGTTCGCGATACAGTCGGCGAAGGCCGGCTTTCTGTGGTCATGCCTATTTTCAATCTTGCAGGCACGCTTGCCGCGAACATCCGCGAAACAGCACAGCTTTTTTCCGTTCATGGCGTGAATGCTGAAATTGTGCCGGTGGATGATGGCTCAACCGATGGCACATGGCAGATGCTCGAGTCGCTTGCCAACGAGTTCCCGATAGTCGGTGCAGGTGACAGCACAGTGACATTGCGGCCAGTTCTTCTGACACGCAATTCGGGGAAGGGGGCGGCGCTTAGAGCCGGATTTGAGGCTTCGACCGGTGAATATGTGATGCTGCTGGACGGCGACCTCGACATCCACCCGAAGCAGACTCCGTGGTTCTTTGATCAAATGGTCGACAAACAGGCGGATATCGTGGTCGGCTCGAAGCGTCATCGCCATTCGCAAGTGCAGTATCCTTGGCACCGGCGATTGGTGAGTTGGTGCTATTTCACAATTGTGAGGCTTTCGATTGGCTTGCCGATAACCGACACGCAAACGGGCATGAAGCTTTTCAAGCGCGCGATATTAGGGGAAGTGATTGGCAGAATGTTAGTCAAAACCTATGCGTTCGACCTTGAACTGCTGGCAATTGCCCATCAGCGCGGCGCGAAGATTGTTGAAGCGCCGGTGGTGATTCGCTTTGGGCAGAAATTTGGATGTCTAAAAGCGTCTACGGTCAAGGCGATGGCCTTGGATTCGCTGGCGGTCTTCTATCGTCTGCGCATACTCAAGTATTACGCTTCGGCGGAGGTTGCGACGAAGCTTCCTCGCGAGGCGCTCGTCTCGGTAGTTATTGCCTGCCCGGGCGACAGTTGGATGCTGCGGCAATGCATAGCGGCATTGGGTCGACAGACATACAGGAATTTCGAGATAATAGTGCTGCCGGATTGTCCGATGGAGATTGCGGGTGGGGCTGAAAATCTGCACATCATCCCTACGGGCAGGGTGCGTCCAGCCGAGAAGCGCAATGTCGGCATCGAGGCGGCAAAAGGCGAGATAGTGGCTTTCATTGATGATGACGCTTATCCCGACGTGCACTGGATTGAATATGCGCTGAAGTATTTCGGCAACGATGCTATCGGCGGCGTGGGCGGACCTGGGGTGACGCCTCCCGATGACAGTTTGCTGGCGCGATTGGGCGGCAGAGTGTACGAGAATTTGTTGGTTTCCGGCAATTACCGCTACCGGTACAAGGCCGGCGGGATTTGTCGCGAGGTCGACGACTATCCAAGTTGCAACCTCTTCGTGCGCAAGGCGTTGTTGATGTCGTTTGGCGGCTACCGCACCGATTTCTGGCCGGGCGAGGACACGCTTTTGTGCAAGGATATTATCGATAACGGCAAGCGTATCGTCTACGATCCGTGGGTTGTTGTATACCACCATCGCCGCGCGCTGTTCGGTCCGCACCTGCGCCAGTTGGCGCGCTATGCGTTCCATCGTGGTTATTTCTGTAAGCGGTATCCTTCTAACTCGCTCCATCTGAGCTACTTTATCCCGACGATTTTTCTCGTCTATGTATTGTCAATGGCGGCGATTCTGCCTATGATCGGCTGGCTGTCGCCGTCCGAGAAAGCGGGTTGGGTGCTCGTAGGCGCAGGCCTTGCGCCGTTGGCGCTTTACCTCGTTTTGGTGGCGGTTACGACATTCAGTTTGCGCGTTCATCGCTGGGTGTTGACGGCGATGGGGGTTGTCGCTTCCCATGTGACCTATGGCGCGATGTTCGCGCGCGGACTTTTCGCGGCGAAGGCGCCGTGCGAGTTTATCGGTAAAGATCATGTGTGATTACATCGAATTCAAGTCGGATCCCGTCCATTCTCGGCGTGAACGCGAAAAAGCCCGCCAGTTGCGCAAAACGGCATGGTGGCAGGCGCAGTTGCAAAAGGGCGTTTGCCATTACTGCGGAAGGCAGGTCGGGGCAGCGAATTTGACAATGGATCATGTAATTCCTGTCGCTCGCGGCGGCCGGAGCATCAAGGGCAATTGCGTGCCCTGCTGCAAGGAGTGCAACAATCAGAAGCGGGCGTTAACGCCGGCAGAACAGATTTTAAACAAGCTTTTCACAGACAGTCCGAATATTTGATATAATTTAATGTATCGAGCTGTGCTTTAGTATGTTT
>CALYTX010000167.1 GCA_945487985.1 uncultured Verrucomicrobiota bacterium
AATTCCTTGAACTTCTTCTCAGCCGTGTCCTTGTCGGACGCGTCAGCGGCCTTGAAGAGCTTCTTGTGCGCATCATGGAGCTTGGCCTTGGCGACGGAATTGCGCTTGTTCGCCTTGGCGTTTTGACGATCGCGTTTTCTGGCGGCGCGGCCGCCCTTGATATTAGCCATTTTCTATATATCCTTGTATTTGGGAATGTTCGCCGAATATTTTACCAAAATGTCCCGTCCGCCCGCAAGGGGGCGAAGCTCGAGCACTTCGGGCGTGCGCCGCAGACCCAAATCGGGAATCGTTAGCGCACCGTGCGCGTCGCGCTCGGCAATGCCGCTCTGCGCGCCGAATTTCCACGCCGCCCGGCGGGCATCGGCGAGATTGCGCGCTTGGATCCGGCGAATCGTCACATCGGCAATCGCCGCAAGCGGCGGGGAAAAATGCCGCGTAGAAAGCTCCTCGGCACCGGCGATATGCAGTTCCATCGCCCAGCCAGTCTCATCATCCTGCAAGTTGCGCCACCGGAAAAAGCCGTTGATCTGTCCGACCTTCGGCGCGTTGGCGGCAATTTTCATTTCCGCGCTGCAAATATCGCCCTTCCAGGCGCATAGCCTGCCGTATTTCGGCCGCCAGACCTTGAAAGGCCATGGCAGCGTATCGTCGCAAGAGGCCGCATTGAAAACGGGATATGCCTCGTTGCGGCGCACGCTTAACCAGTCGAAGCGCTCGATTAGATCGTTTTTGCGCCGCGCCGCGGAGATGCTGCCGCAATGGCCAAAATCGCCCCAAAGCACCATGTGCGGCCATTTACGCTTGCGCAGATTGCGGACGATTACTTCGCGATTGCGGCTCCATATGTCATCTACGCCGCTCCATTCCACACACACCGGCGGCTCGGCAAAACGCGAAACATTCCAATCGATGATGTCCTGTCCGGAATCATCCACAAACCCCAGGCGCGCCGCAGCGTACCAGACCGTGGCCGGGACATTGGCGTTGACCGCGGCGAAAACCTCGCCGTGCGCAAGACCTATGGCATACGCGGCCTGCCCGCCCATCGAGTTGCCGCAAAGGTAGATGCGGTTGCGATCGATTCCGTAGTGGCCGACCGTCCATTCAATCGTCGCCATCACCCGATGCTCGCAGGAGGTAACTCGGTTTCTAAGCCGCGGCACATCTTCAACAGTAGGTCCGCCATAAGCAGAAGTCGCCCCCCACCAATATTGTTCATGGCGGCGGTTGAAAAGCACATGATAGTTGCGGATGTCATCAAGTATCAGAATGTAGAAATCGTCGGGTGCGGAGAAAACACCGTCCTTGTCGTCGGCTAAACGGGTTTGCATATCGACGCCCTTGCCGGGCCAGCCCGAACCGCGCCAGTGCAAAACCACCAACAAGGGGCGCCCGCAAGCGTCGCCGTCAACGGGTTTTGCCACCGAAAACCGATCGACAAAACTGGTATCGCCGTCGCCCCAGGAAACTTCCCCGGTGTGACGAAACCACTCCACCTCGCGCCTGGCGACTTTTCCGGAGGCAAAATGCTCCGGCGCGAACTCCGCGGCGGTTTGCAGCACGGCAAACCCGGCAAATATCGCGGCGAACCGAAGCGGGGAAACTAATCGCATTGAGCCTCCACGCAATCGGCGGCGATTTGCAATTTAAGTTCGTCGATGCCGCCGAATTTGCGCTCCGCACGCAGAAAACGGCGCACGCCAAAGCGCATTTCGCACCCAGGACCGGGCAGCGCGGCGGGCTCCAGAAGATGAACTTCCCACGTCGCCTCGCGCCAACGTTGCGCGCCAAGCGTAGGGGCAACACCGAAATTCGCCACCGCCCGCGCGCCGGCGACGCTGACGGCGTAAACTCCCTTTGGCGGTTCGATGCGCTCAGCGCCGCTAATGGGGTCGGGGTGGATGTTGAGCGTAGGAAAACCAAGACTCCGGCCAAGGCCCTTGCCGGACACGACCCTCCCCGATACGGCAAATTCCCGTCCGAGCATGGCCGATGCGTCCGGCATGCGCCCGGCGGCGATCGCCGCGCGAATCCTCGTCGAGGAAACCGTCTTGCCGCAATACTCGGCAAAAGGCACAACCGTAGCGTCAAACCCATGACTCCTGAGCCACTGCGCGTCGCCCGCGCCGCCTTTCCCGAACCGCCAATTCGCGCCGGCGCGAACCGATATTGCATCGGAGCACAGCCCTTCGGCGGCGACTATCCGCCTAAGTTTGTCCACGAATTCGGAAGGCGACAAAATCGCAAGTTCAGGCGTGAACTCGATGACATGCGTCCTTGCACAAAACGCGCCGAGAGCTGCAATGCGCTCCTCGGGCGCCATGATTAGCTTCGGCGAGCGCGAAGGCGCGAGTACGCTCAAGGGATGGTTGCGGAAAGTGACTGCCAGATCGGCGCCGCGGAGAATCGCCTGGTGTCCAAGATGGACACCGTCGAAAAATCCGATCGCAAGCGTCGTCATTGAAACGCCTTGGTCACCGGTAGCACTTTCGGAGCGAAATCCTCGCTACCGCACGCCAGCAAATCTTCATAGCCAACCGCGTCGGCGAGCGAGAACCGACCGAGCGCGGTTCTCCGAAGCGTCTTTAGTGCCGCGCCGCACCCAAGCGCACGCCCAAAGCCGTCGACAAGAGTGCGGGCAATCACACGGGATGATACCTTCGCCGCGAACCTCAGCTCCGTGGGCGAAGCGGGAGAAGGCTCGACGTCCAAACGGTATACATGGGCCATGAATGGACGGTGCTCGCCAGTGTCGACAATCTCGTAACCCATCGACGGCGCGCGGCAGATGGCCGCGTGGCGGCTCTCAGTCTGGAAAATATCACCCTTGAAATCCGGCAGAACGGACGCAATTCTATCCGGAAGCTCCTTCAATGGAATCGCCTCGGGCGAACCGCCGCAGCGCTCGCCCCAGACATCGTGGGTATTAGTCGCAAGGCCAAGCTCCATCGTCCCTTCCCAAGCCCTATCGGCCGCCATCAAATCGGCCGCGAATTTGTTCGCCTCGCCGACAACTAAGACCAGCAACCCCGACGCCATCGTCTCGAGCGAACCGCCATGGCCAAGCTTGACAAGATTGAAATGACGCTTGACCGCCTTGACCACCTCCGCAAAGGGAAGTCCGGCGGGCTTGTCGACGGCGAGAAAACCGCTGAGGTTTTCAATCATTCTCAGCCGGGCCAGATTCGCCATCGTCCTTGACCTGTGGAAGCTTGTCGAGAATAGCCAGCACCGCATCGCCGCGTTCGAGCGAACGGTCGAGCTTGAAAACGAGGCGCGGCGTGAATTTCAAGCGCACCTGCCGGTTGACCAGCGCCTGGAAATCGCGCGCATGGCGCTGAAGTTGACGCATGGCGCCGGACTTGGTCGCTTCGTCGCCGAAAACCGAAACATCAACCGTCGCGTCGCGCAAATCCTTGCCGCAACGAACACCGGTGACGGTGAAAATTCCGGGCTGGAACGCCCCGCCCTGAAACACCTGGAACATACCCTCGGCGATTACCCGCCTCAACAGGCTGTTCACTCTCTCGATGCGATCGACCCCCATGGTTACAGGCTGCGCGGTTGTTCTTCCATCAAATAGCACTCAATCACATCGCCAACCTGGAAGCCCTCGTAGTTGACAAAGCAAACGCCGCATTCCTGCTGCCCGGTAACTTCCTTGACTTCATCCTTGAAGTGGCGAAGCGTCTGC
>CALYTX010000168.1 GCA_945487985.1 uncultured Verrucomicrobiota bacterium
CCATCGTGGTCGTCGCGCGCTTGCGCCGGCATCGCCGGCAGCGAGAAGGAGAAGACGGTCGAAAGACCCGGTACCGATTTGGCTGCCACGGTGCCGCCGTGCAGTCGCACGAGATGCTTGACGATTGCAAGTCCAAGTCCAGTTCCGCCCAGCGCGCGACTGCGCGATTTATTGACGCGATAGAAACGCTCGAAGATGTGCGGCAGGTGTTCCGAGGCGATGCCGATGCCGAAATCGGTAACGCTCACCGTTACCATGTTGTGCGTAAGAACTGATTTTACCTCGATTGTGTTCGACCCTGAATATTTAATCGCGTTATCGATGAGATTGGCGAGAATTTCCTCGATCCGTCCCGCGTCGCCGTTGACGCACGCAGGTGCGTTGGCAACGAGTTTGATCTCGATCTTGGCCTTTTGGGCCTTCATGCGCTGCTGATTGACCGCCGCTACGATTAAATCATCGATCCGCAACGGGGCGAAATCGCGTTTTCCGCACTCTTCTTCGCATTCGATTCCCGCGAGTGATAGCACATCGCCCACCAGCGAGCCCAATCGCGTGCTTTCGTTTCGTATGATGTCGAACAGATCCTTGCGCTCCTCGTCCGACAGTGCCGACCCGTCGCCGAGCATTTCCACCGCTCCCACAATCGAGGTCAGCGGACTTTTCAGTTCGTGGGTGACATTGGAAGTGAATTCGCGACGGAATTTTTCGTTCGCCGCTACGATTGCCAACCGCCGCGATTGATCTTCGATTCTCCGTGAAAGACGGCTGGTGGCGAAAAAAACCATCGCCACGATACCCGCGCCGGCTATGCCAGAAACCGCCAAAACTTCCCAGAAACGGTTTTCCGCATTCAGCACTCCCGTGTAGGGAACGGCGATGCGCACCACTTTCTCGCCAACCCTGCGCGCCACATACATCAAATCACGATCGAGCGTGTCGGAGTGGCGCAGCGCGGAGGCGCGTCCCTTGGCAAAAGCCTGGCGAACTTCCTCGCGCTCGGCGTGGCTGCCTGTGGCCTCGTCGGTGTCATAGAACACTGAACCATCGTGATTGATCACCGTTACGCGGATTTCGTGCTCGGCTATCTCGGCGATTGCCGCGCGAAAACTGCGTGAGACGAAATACATCAGCGACGCGAACGCGGCGATGCATATTCCCGCGGCGGTTGCCGCCACTATGCTGCGGTTGGAGTTTTTATGCATTTTCGTTCAATCTGTAGCCCACGCCACGGATGGTTTCAAGATGGCGCGACCAACTGCCGAGCTTGCGCCGGAGCGACACCATCTGCACGTCAATTGTGCGGCTGGTGACAATCTTCTCGCCGCCGGAAATCCGGTCGATGATTTTCGCGCGATCGAACACGCGCCCGGGATTGCGCATGAGCAGTTCGAGGATCCGGTATTCGGTAAGCGTAAGCTTCGGCTCCTCGCCGTCAATCGACACGCAGTGGGTGGAATCGTCGAGCACGAGGGAATCGATTTCGATGCGCTCGTCGGTTTTCGCGCCGTCGCGCCGGAGCGCGGCGCGGATGCGAGCGAGCAGGACATTTTTGGCGAAGGGCTTGGTTACATAGTCGTTGGCTCCGGCGTCCAGCCCGGCGACGATGTCGCGCTCTTCACCTTTGGCTGTCAGCATCACGATGGCGGCATGGGCGGTGTCGGGATTGGCGCGCAGCATCCGGCAGACGGCGATGCCGTCAATTCCCGGCAGCATGATGTCGAGTAGAACCAGATCCGGACGCGTACGCGCAGCGGCGATCAGTGCCGCGTCGCCGGAATCGGCTTGGGTGATATCGGTAAAGCCGGCGCTTTTGAGCGATAGGGTGATGATCTTTCTGATTGAAGGATCGTCTTCCACTACAAGTATGCGTTTTTCAACCATATTTCTCGCTCGCTATTATACCATTATCAGTATGTCAGTTCATCAAGTTCGATCGCTCGGCGATATTTCCCAAATGCCGAGAGATATCCTTGAGTCCATTGATCACCGACTGGAAAGCGAGGTCACGCGCGCAACCCTTGGCTAGATTCCTGGCTTTTTCGCCGATGGTCCGCTCAATTGCCTTTACATCCCCCTTGAACGGCGTCTCGTCGCGCAGCGAGGCTACGGTGTCTTGCGCGAAAGCGCGTACGTCGCTGACCAGTTCGCCGGCTCCGTTAGACAGTTCCGCCGACAGCCCCGCCTCGTGCACGTGCGAGGTTTTGCGGAAGATGCTGAGCGCCAGATCCGAAATGCGTTCGGCGTCGTTGACGCAATGAAGGATCTCCGGCAGCATTTGCGCCTGTCGTTCGGTGAGCCGTCGTTGCGAGAGTTCGACAAGATAGTCGCGCATGCGCACTTGCAACTCGTCGATTTCGCGCTCGGCGTGCTCTACTGCTTCGGCCGCAACCGATGTCCGGCCAAGGCAATTGTTCAGCGCCACCGAAGCAATCGTCCAGGCGCGCCGGGTCATATCCGCCAGCGTTCTGCGGGCGGCCTCAAGTGCGAGCGCCGGCGTAGAAAGCAGATGCGGTTCGAGCGGGGTGATGCGCGAAGCGTCGCGGGACGGGATGATCAGTGTGACTAAGCGCGCGAGGTGGGGGATGAAAAACGAAAGCACTATTACGTTGGCGACATTGAAAAGCGTGTGGGCCATCGCCACGTGGCGTCCGGCGGCCACGCCGGCGAAGCCGTTGCCCTCCACGCAGAGGTCTACGGCATGGAAAAATGCGGGCGCGGCAATGCCCAGCGAATTGTGGGTGACGAAGGCAAAACTCGCCGTTACGAGAATAGTGCCGAAGATGTTGAACAGGGCGTGCGCCAATGCGGTTCTGCGGGCGTTTGCGTTGCCACCGATTGCCGCCAGCGCGGCGGTGATGGTTGTGCCGATGTTGTCGCCAAGGACGATTGGAATTGCCGTCCATAAGGGGATCACCCCCGTTTCCGCCAATGCAATGGTGATGCCGATAGTGGCCGAGGAGCTTTGTACAATCATCGTGCATATCGTACCCACGGCGATTGCTCCAAGCAAGCTGCCGATGGGCAGACGCCCCGAGGCTGTCGGGGTGCAGTCGAAAAGCGAGAAAAAGCCTATGAATTCATCCTTTCCAGCCAGAATCTTCAGTTCGTGCGACATCATATTCATTCCAAGGAAAAGCAGTCCGAATCCGAGCAGGGTTCGCCAAGCTCCACGCACTTCCGCTCGCCGCGCGATCATCAGTCCCGCCACTGCCGCAGCAATCGCCGGCAGTGCTAAGTCTCCTAATTTCAGCGAGATGATCTGTCCGGTTATGGTGGTTCCGACATTCGCGCCGAAAATGACGCCGATCGCTTGGCGTAGCGACAAAAGTCCAGCATTGACGAAGCCAACGGTCATCACGCTTGTTGCCGATGAACTTTGGATGAGCGCGGTCACTGCCGCGCCGGCGACGATAGCCAGTAGTCGGTTGCGCGTCATATAGTTGAGCGCGCCCTTGAGTTTGGCTCCGGCCGTTTCCTTCAGGCCGTCGCTCATCAGCCCCATGCCATAGATGAAAAGCGCTAACGCTCCCAATACCGAGGTTAAAAGCTTGATTCCTTCGCTCATGTTGTTGCCCTTTGCTTGCGGTTCGTTCCGGAATGGTTCGCTCCTGCGGGTTTTCCTGCAGCGAAAGATATTTTCGCAGAATTGTGTTAGCCGACGATTATGATTGTGTTATGATTGTGTTAAGA
>CALYTX010000169.1 GCA_945487985.1 uncultured Verrucomicrobiota bacterium
CCATCAAGCAGATGGTGGCCGCAACGAAGACCGCTTCGGTGATTGGCAACATCGGCGCGTTCGGCGGGTTGCACAAAGTGCCGCAGGGCAAGGGCATGATTTTGGTTTCGTCTGCCGATGGCGTGGGCACGAAACTGAAGGTTGCCGCGATGATGAACAAGCACGACACCGTCGGGCAAGACATTGTCAATCATTGCGTCAACGACATTCTCGTGCAAGGTGCCAAGCCGTTGTTTTTCATGGACTACATCGGCACGGCGAAGGTTGATCCCGTGCAGTTCAAAGCCGTGGTTTCCGGTCTTTGCAAGGCCTGCAAGGAAAACAAGATGGCGCTTTTGGGTGGCGAGACGGCTGAAATGCCAGGTCTCTACCCAGCTGGAGAGTACGATCTTGTCGGTACGATTGTTGGGTGCGTCAAGAAGTCCGAGCTGATTACTGGCAAGTCGATACGCGCTGGAGATGTGATTATCGGGTTCCCGTCTGGCGGGTTGCAGACGAATGGATTTTCGCTTGCGCGCCGCGTCATTTTCGACATGTGCCAATATTCCTGGAAGGACAAGTTGCCGGGGACCGACCAAACATTTGGCGAGGCGCTTTTGGCGGTACACAAGAGCTTTCTGCGTCCCGTTTCCAAGTTGCTGGAACGCAAGGTGAAGATTACCGGCATGGCGCACATCACCGGCGGCGGTTTCCCGGATAATATTCCGCGCGTCCTGCCCAAGGCGGTCAACGCCGAGATCGATCGTTCCGCCTGGGAAGTGCCGAAGATTTTCCGTTTTATCCAGAATCAGGGCAAGGTTGATGTCGACGAGATGTACCGTGTTTTCAATATGGGAATCGGCTTTGTCGTCATTTTGCCTAAGAACCAGCTTGCGAAGGCCACGAATATTCTCAAGGCACAGCACCAGCCATATAGCGTTATCGGCGTGATACGCAAGGGCAAGGGTGTTGTTACCTATAAGAACTGACGGGGAAGTCGCGCAATGGCAGTCGGCAACCGTTTCGATTTCGAGGCGGCGCGCGAGGAGGCGCGTGCAAAAAAGCGCGCCGAAAGAACCAAGAAGATTGTTTCCAATTGCGTTTTGGCACTTGTCATCACGGTCGTTGGCGTTGGCGGCAAGATTGGCTGGGACAAATATGTGGAAAAGCGTGCCGAGGCGAAGGCAGCCGCCGAGGCGGCGGCACTCGCCGCCGAACGCGCTGAGGCTGAACGTCAGCGCAAGCAAGCCGCAGAGCGCGCGGCGGCCGAGGCTGCCCGCGAGCGAGAACGCAAGCAACGTGAAGAGGCTCGCGAGCGCGAACGCAAGGAACGCGAAGAGGCACGTGAACGAGAGCGCCGCGAGCGCGAGGAAGAGCGGCGAAGGGCTGAAGAAGCGAAAAAGCGCGAGCAGGAGTTCCGTCAACATCAGCAAGAACTCAAGGCCTATGCCGAGCGTGCTGTGCTTGCGCTCGCCTTCGATGCTGGCGGCCTAGTTCAGATTGAATCAGGATGCGAGCGGTGGGTAGAGACAGAAGTCGATGGTGAACGCTGGTCCAGTCTTGCCGCTGCGTGTGCTTCGCGACAGGAGTTGGAAATGTTCGAACTGTTGCGTGACAAGTCGATAACAAATGATTTTTCAGGAAATTGCTATCCCGAGAAAGAGGTGGTCGAAAAGCTGCTCGATAATCTAAATCGCGAGCGCTTCACTCTCGTCGTGCGGCTGGCGCCAGAAGCGGTGCGTTCTTACCGGCATCTTTCGCTGGTGACTGCCGACAAAGAGAAAGGACTGACTTTCCCTGATGGTGCGCGGGCGCTCAAGGATAGGGGCGGACGCGTTACGGGTTGGACGGTTCCTTTTGTTTATGGTATGCGCGGCGGCTTATTCCTCATGAGTGAGGTCAATATCCGCAAGCTTAATCGCGAATGGAGAGATTTTGTAGCCAAGGTTCGCCGCGATTCGCAAAGGTTGACAAATAAGCAGGAATATGTCGATTCACGTCTTACCAACGCCATTGAAGATTTTGTCACTTCGGTGCGAGTGGAACTCAGGAATCCTCCGCCTGATCCCGAGGAAGAGAAAAGGGAACAGGCCAAAAAGCGTGCCAGCAAGCCCAAGTTGAAAATGCGCGGTACCAATTCCGATATCAAAACCATGAAGGGCTCGCGCAGTTTGTCGCGATAGTTTCTGCGGACTGTGACTGATTGTCCCGGACTGATTGTCACACTTGTCACACAATCTGTCCCGCAAAAGCCGTAAGGCGCGTTGGCACGAATTTTGCTATATATGGTCGTCGCCCCAGTAAGGCGACGGATAGGAAGTTAGGAAAATGGCAAAAGTACTTGGAATTGACCTTGGAACCACCAACAGCTGTATGGCGGTAATGGAAGGCGGCGAGGCTACGGTTATCCCGAATAAAGAAGGCGCGCGTACGACTCCTTCGATTGTCGCATTTACGAAGACAGGCGAAATTCTCGTGGGGCAGGCCGCCAAGCGTCAGGCGGTGACCAATCCCAAATCGACGATTTACTCCATCAAGCGTTTTATCGGGCGGCGTTTTGACGAGATGTCCGATGAAATCAAGATGGTTCCTTACAATGTGGTGCGTGCCAGCAACGGAGATGCGGCCGTCGAAGTCAACGGCAAGGTGTATTCGGCGCAGGAAATCTCCGCGATGGTGTTGCGCAAACTCAAGGAAGACGCCGAGGCCTTTCTCGGCGAGAAGATCACCGAGGCGGTTATTACGGTGCCGGCTTATTTCAACGATCAGCAGCGTCAGGCTACGAAAGATGCAGGTCAAATTGCCGGGCTGGATGTAAAGCGCATCGTCAATGAGCCCACGGCCGCCTCGCTGGCGTATGGGTTGGACAAGAAGAAGAATGAAAAGATTGCTGTTTACGATTTCGGCGGCGGCACGTTCGATATTTCCGTTCTGGATATTGGTGATGGCGTTTTCGAGGTGAAAGCCACCAATGGCGACACCCACCTCGGCGGTGACGATCTCGATCAGGCGATTATGAATTGGCTGGCTGACGATTTCAAGGCTCAAAACGGCGTTGATTTGCTTGCCGACACCATGGCCAAGCAGCGCTTGAAAGAAGAGTCGGAAAAGGCAAAGTGCGCCTTGAGTTCGGCGACCACATATGATATCAATCTGCCGTTCATAACCATGAATCAGTCTGGTCCATTGCATCTGACGGCTACGCTTACGCGCTCGAAACTCGAGACGCTGACGATGGATTTGGTTAACCGCACGGCCGAACCTTGCCGCAAGTGCATGTCCGACGCCGATCTTTCTTCCGTCGACGAGGTTGTGTTGGTCGGCGGTCAGACGCGCATGCCCCTGTTGCAGGAAAAAGCCAAGAGCCTTTTCGGCAAAGAGCCCCACAAGGGTGTCAACCCCGACGAGGTGGTGGCGATGGGCGCGGCGATTCAAGGCGGCATTCTCAAGGGCGAGGTCAAGGACGTGTTGTTGCTGGACGTCACGCCGCTGACGCTCGGAATAGAAACGCTTGGTGGAGTGCTCACTCCGCTCATTGAACGCAACACTACCATTCCGGCCAAGAAGAGCCAGATTTTTTCGACGGCTTCGGACAACCAGCCGGCGGTGACGATTGCCATCTTCCAGGGCGACCGCAAGATGGCGCGCGACAACAAGA
>CALYTX010000170.1 GCA_945487985.1 uncultured Verrucomicrobiota bacterium
GGTGCTGATTCTCGTTGCAAAGCACCGCCTGACCGAGTGGAAGAAAATGAGGCTGACATGAAGATGATGATTCTGGCTGCGGTGGGGCTGGCGGCTGGCGCCCTGGTCGCTGAGGTTTCGAAGCTTGATTCGCGCATTGCTGATGTACACCCAGACCGGGAGGCGCCGACGGTCATGAACATCGTCAACTTCGTCCGCGGGTCGGAGCCGCGCAATTCGAAGCTGGATCTCGTGCTGCCGCTGCGCGAGGAGATAGCGCTCAACACGCGCTATCACCTAAAGAACACGATTCTCCTCCAGTATGACGCGCTCCTCAGGGATGATATCATGGTCGTTGCCCGGTCGGCGGAGGCGGAGCTGACGGAATACGGCGTGTGGATCGAGATGTGCAGGCAGTTGATCGAAAAGGTCGGCCTCGTCTGGCGCGGCCGTAAGGGCTGGGACTGGGACTGGTACATCAACCCCGGCTTCCTGATGGCCTACACGCAGGAGGAGCGCGCGCGCATTCTCGACGAGGTGTTCCGGCTCTTCCGTGAGCGCTTCGGTCGCTGGCCGGAGTCGATGGGCAGTTGGCTGTTGGACGCATGGTCTATGGACTATGTCCAGAAGAAGTACGACGTCAAGGCGTTCTGCATCTGCCGCGAGCAGGACAACACCGACGCCTACGGTCTGCGCGGCGGTTTCTCGAACGGTGGCTATTATCCCTCGAAGCGCAACATGCTCTCGGCTGCCGTCGACATGGAGAATGCGGTGCGCGCGCCGTGCTTCAAGATGCTGACGCCCGATCCGATCTACAACTACAGCGTCGAGTCGCTCAAGACGAAGTACGACCGCGGCAACGGCACGGTTTACACGCTCGAGCCAGTCTGGGAGGGCGGACGCGTCCGCGAGATCGTCGACTGGTACTTCAAGACCTATGCCGGGCCCGGCAAGCTCAACTTCGCTTACATGCAGGCCGGACAGGAGAACAGCTTCGGTTGGGCGAATATCAGCAAGGGGCTGCCCTACCAGATCGAGCGGATCGCCGCGCTGCGTGATGCGGGCGTGCTTCGGGTGGAGCAGCTTCGCGAGACGGGCGCGGCGTTCATCCGCGACTATCCGACGACGCCCCCGCAGACGCAGGTGGCGCTTACGGACTGGAACGGCACCGGCAACCAGTCGGTATGGTACAACTCCCGCTATTACCGTGCGAATCTCGTCAACGAGAACGGCAAGCTCTATCTCCGCGACATCCACGTGATGAAGGACGACTTCGAGGAGCCGTTCCTCGCGCGCGTCTGCACCGGCTGGCTGGCGGAGTACTTCACGCCGCCGGTCGTCGACCTCTATCTCGCGAACCGCAAGGAGGCGCGCGGGCCGATTGCTTTCGAGGGCGTCTGCAAGGGTCTGTCCGTCGTTTCCAGCGCGGACAACCGGCTGGAGATTCGCGCCGACCGCGAGGAAGGTGCGGTCGCCTTTGTCTTCGAGGAGAACGCTTTTGAAACTCGGGGCGCGGAGCTGGCCGGCTTCGCGCCTGGCCGCCATGAGCTCGCCTTCCGCGGCTATCGCTATTCCGTTCTGGTTGAAAAGACAGTTCAGGGTGTGAGGATGCGTTTCGATAAGTAGTGTCGACGACGAGATCGGCCGCTACATTGGCACCGACCAGGCGATGCAGGCCTTGGTGCGCATACCACATGGGAAATGATAGCCCAGCGGCGTTCAGAACGCGAGAGCAACTGCGGAAATTGCCGGGGATAATCCAGCGGATTGGGGTATTGATGAAAGGGGTTATGCTTTGGTATAATACTATCCGTTATGCCCGCATTATTCGTGCCTAAAGATCGTAAATCGCTATTTCGCCAATTCCTGGCGGGAATGTATGATGCCGTAGTGATTACCGATCCGAATGGACATATCCTCGAGATTAATCCGCGCGCCGAGGAGCATTTCGGATACGCTCAAGAGGAAGTTCTCGACAAGCCAATATCCACATATATCCCGGGGCTTTCGCCGGAAATTGTTCAGCGCATCCGTAAGGGGCTTGAAGACGATCGCCATATGATGATCGATGCTAACGGACGCAATAAGGACGGCTCGAAGTTTGCTTGCGAAGTGACCGTGTCGATTATTGATTTGAAGGATCCGGGCGACTTGGTGTTCACCGTTCGCAATGTCGAGCGGCGGCGCAGGGTTCGCGAGATGCTCCGGGCGAAAGAAAATGCCTTTCAAATCTCCCAGGCGGCGCTTTTCGCTTGCGATGCCGAAGGTCGTTTCACGCAGGTGAACGATGCGTTTTTGCAGATGTTCGGCTTTGACGACGAAGACGCAGCCAAGTCGCGCACGTTCGGAGAATTGATGAATGACGATCCGCTGCCCGTTAATTTTCACAAAGCACTCGAAGGTGAGAGTTCGACCATTGGCATCGTTGCCGAGTCGGACGGCAGTGACGACGACGAGATTGAAATCACTTTGGCTCCCAACCGCGATGGACGCAAGATTCGCGGCGTGGTTGGCAGTATTATGAAGGTTTGACAGGTGCGTCGCGCCCCCCAGCACGCCGCGGGGATTATGTCCCTGACGGTTAATAAACCCGATCCCAAGGTTCTGCAGGATTTTCTTGCGCAGCGTTTCAACCTTTCGCGGCGTACGGCCAAGGCAGTAATCGACGGGCGCAATGTTTGGGTGAATCGCCAATGTGTGTGGATGGCTCGTTTTGCGCTTTGCACTGGAGATGTGGTAGAAATTCCCGCGGTAGTGGTCAAGGGTGCTGAAAGGCAGAGCACGCAACGCGCGGCTGTCCCGGCAGCTGGCGCATCTTCTAAGGCGGAGGATCGTTCTCGGCGGCATGTTCGCGTTCTGTGGCAAAACGATTCCTATCTGATTGCCGACAAACCCGCCGGCATTGTGAGTTGCGACGATCTAAAATCGGTCGAATCGATTTTGCGTGTACAGGAACATGTGCCTACGCTTGAGGCGGTGCATCGTCTCGATCGTGATACGACCGGCTGTCTCCTTTTCGCCAAAAACCATGCTGCGCTTTCGGCGGCTATCGAAGTTTTCAAAACTCGCAAGGTGCTCAAGGTTTACAGCGCGATTGTCGCCGGTCGCGTACGATTCGTCCACCAGAACATCGACATGCCGCTTGATGGACAGCCAGCGGTGTCGCGGGTGTCGCGCGAGGCGATTAGTGAAGATGCGAGTTTTCTGCGCGTGCGCATTGAGACAGGGCGCACCAATCAGATTCGCAGGCATTTGGCGTCCGTCCGCCATCCGATTGTCGGCGATCGCGTCTTCGGGCTCAAGAACGCGCGCGATGCGCGCCTGATGCGAGTCCCCCGCCAAATGTTGCACGCCGCTACGCTGGAGCTTCCCAACCCGCTCGATCTGCGCCAGATAATCAAGGCCCACTCGCCGCTACCGGCCGATTTCCGCAGTGCTTTGAAATTGTTTGGGATGGGCAAGGATGTCCGCAAATCTTGAAAATTACACAAGACTAACTTGCGATAGTGTGCTATAATCCAATTCATTATGAACAAAATTATCTCCAAACGTCAGCTCTCTGACAATGTTTTTCAGATGGAGCTGGAGGCCCCTCTCATCGCTAGTGAACGCAAGGCCGGCCAGTTCATCATTCT
>CALYTX010000171.1 GCA_945487985.1 uncultured Verrucomicrobiota bacterium
AGGGATTCGAACCCCCGTGTCCTAACGGATCCTGATTACAAATCAGGCGCAATCGACCACTATGCGACCCCGGCGAAGAATTTGGATTATTATATCAAAACTTGAACGCCTGCTCAAGTCGCTCAAGTGAATCGTGCAACGAGAGCTTGAACGGCAATTCTACGCACAAAGGACGCAACAGCCGGAAAACCCGGCCGGAGACAAGCTTGATTGTGCCGGGAATGCGTCCGCGCGCGAGCAAATGCTTCAACAACCTTTGCGGCATCGACTCCCACAGCGTCTTGATTGTTTCGTCGCGAGCGATGGAAAGGCGATCGCAGAAAAGTTTTTCTCCGTTCGCTCCGTCAACCCCCGCCAACACATACGCCAGACGTGGCCGCTCCTCGCGCGTCATCAAACTGGGAACGAGCCGGAAATCCACCTCGACCGTTTCTTCCGCGGCGAAGGGAAGGTCTTTTGCCGCAGCGATATCAGCCTTAGACAGCGTCACCCTTTCAACTACCGGATTGGGCTGTGGAATAGGCATGGGCGCATCGCGCCAAACGCCCGGAGGGGATTCGATGCGGGCGAACATCGCCTTTTCGCCGGAATACCTCAACGGCAAGCGCGCATCGCTTTCGATGCGCATCATGATTCCGTAGGCTTCCCACAATATTCGCGAAACCAGCGGCTTCTCCTGCTCGAAAAGTTGCCGGGGAACATAACCGGGGTCATGACGGAAAAGATCGACCTCGCCCGTCTCGAGAACCACCAACTCGAAATGCGCCAGTTCTATCGGCGAAGAGTAGAAGCCGAAATTTCGGTCGGTGCGAGTGAACACGTAGTCATGAAATGTCTGCCAGCCCTCGATCATCATAAAACGGCAAAGAACCGGGCCGGGCTGGGGAAACTCAATAAGTGTACAAAAATATGGTAGCGGCGTACCCGCAGGCTTCACCGCCCAGTTGAAAGGAGCAATCGCCTTCCACAACCCGAGGGCGTGCATCTTTCTGCCGATGGCGATAGGATCGTCCGACTCCATGCCGCATCACCCAATCGAAGAGGAAACCTGGAAAACGGCCATTAGAATGGCCACGGCGACGAAACCGACCACGCCGGCGATAAGCACGATCAACAACGGCTCGAGTGCGTTGGTAAAAGTTGCGATATTGCGGTCCATATCCTTCTGATAACGCTTGCCGATATGTTCAAGCGCGCTGGGCAAATCGCCAGCCTGTTCGCCCACGGCCAGCATATCGGTCATCATCTTCGGAAACACCCCAGACGAAGCCAGCGGACCGGAAATAGAAGTCCCGTCGGTCACGCGCTTGCGCGCCTCGGCGAGCGCCTGCCCAATGACGGCGTTGCCACAGGTTTCCTCGGCGATTTTCAACGAAAGCAGTACATTCACACCATTGTCAAGCAATGTCTTGAGCGTGTACGCAAGCGACGAATACGCCCCTGCCGCAACAATGCCCGAAACAAGCGGAGCCTTTAATTTCCACCCGTCAATCTTCAACCTGCCGCCAAGAGTATCTTTCCATCTGCGCAGCCAGAGAACGGCAACAACACTTATTACCAAAAGCGCCCAGCCGTAGTTGATGAAGAATCCCGATGCTCCGAGCAGAATCCGCGTCGGCAACGGCAGCGTCGCCCCCAGCGAAGTAAACACCTTTTCGAACTTGGGAATTATCCACACCAAGGCCCCGATTACGGCAAACACGCCAAATAAGAGCACGATAATCGGATAACTCATCGCGCTTTTAATCTTCCCGCGCATATTGTCGTAGCGTTCGTAATGGTCGGCAAGGCGCCGCAGCACATCAACCATCGCGCCAGAGGCTTCCGCCGCACGAATCATATTCGCATAGAGCGGCTCGAAACTTTTCGGGTGATGGGCGCAAGCATCGGAGAAATTCTCGCCGCGGACAATACGGTCGCACAGGTCCTGGCAGACATACCGCTGGGCACTACCCTCCTCGCCCTGTCCAGACAAAGCCTGCAACGCCTGCCCGAGCGTCATGCCCGCCTCAATGAGATCAGCCAGCTCGGAGGTAAAAAGCAAAACCTCCACGCGCTTCATCGCCGTCTTCTGCCGAGAGCCGCCGATTTGAGCGTTCCAGATCGAGGCGTGCTTCCTACTAACTACGGCAGCGGCGGAGGGCGCGACGGCAACGGCGGAGCCGGACGCTTCCGCCGCTGTTTTTCCCGCAGCAACTCTCCGCTTGCTGTAACCCATCGCGCCCAACCTACTTGATTACGCGAACACGCAAAACCGCATCGCTCGCGGCGAGTTTAGCCACGACATCAGCCGGAACCGGCGCATCGGCATCAATCAGCGTATAGGCGATCTCTCCGCGACTCTTGTTGGCGATAGCGTCGATATTAACCTTGGCTTCGCCAAGAATCGAAGTAAACGTGCCAATCATGTTAGCCACGTTCTGGTGGCAGATTGCCAAACGCGCCGGTTTCGACGCCGGCCCGAGCGAACAGGCCGGGAAATTGACTGAATTGGCGATATTGCCGTTCTCGATGAAATCGCGCATTTCCTTGACGGCCATGACCGCGCAATTATCCTCGGCTTCCTCGGTGGATGCGCCTAAATGAGGAATCACAATCACGCCCTTCTTGCCGGCCGTCGTCGGATTGGGGAAGTCGGTGACGTATTTGCGAACCTTTCCTGATTCGAGCGCCACGAGCATATCGGGCTCGTTGACGAGCACATCGCGCGCGCAATTGATGACAATCACGCCCTTCTTCATAAGCGAAATTGCATCGGCGTTAATCATACCCTTGGTGGATTCAAGCGCAGGAACGTGAATCGTGATAAAATCGCATTCGCGGTAGATCGTTTCAACATTCTTGCACACCTTGACATCGCTCGAAAGCCTCAGTGCAGCATCGACCGAAAGGTACGGGTCGAAACCGTACACTTCCATTCCCAGATCGACGGCAACATTGGCTATCTTCTGCCCAATCGCCCCCAACCCGACGACGCCAAGCTTCTTGCCCATGATTTCCGTACCGGCGAACGCCTTCTTCGCCTTCTCGGCCGCCTTGGCAATGGCCGGATCGGACGCATTCTTCTCCACCCAATCGATGCCGCCGACTATATCGCGACTCGCCAGCAGCATCGCAGCTATCACCAATTCCTTCACACCATTGGCGTTGGCGCCGGGCGTATTGAAAACGACGATGCCTTTCTTAGCGTATTCCGCGTGCGGAATGTTGTTGACGCCAGCACCGGCTCGGGCGACCGCCAGCAAGCCGGGACCTGGCTGTAGCTCGTCCATTTTAGCAGACCGTACGAATACCGCCTGCGCCTCGTCGAATTTTTCAGTGCGGACATAATCGTCCGTCAGTTTGCCAAGCCCGCAATCGGCAATCGGATTGAGGCAGTGATACTTTATGCTCATCGTTTTTCTTTCTTCCGTAGAGTTTATCGTGGAATTGGCCGGTCACGCATGAACGACCAACTCCTATTATATCAAAAACTACGGAAAAAAGAGCCCGATCGGCAATCGTTTCCAGCGGTCGCTAGAGGGCCATTCGAAGAATATCTGCATGCGTTCCTTGTCCCTCTTGGATTCGATGAAGTCCTCACG
>CALYTX010000172.1 GCA_945487985.1 uncultured Verrucomicrobiota bacterium
ACTCGCGGTCAAGTCGTTGTATTCCCGCACGGCGCTGGGTCTGCTCGACCTTCAGATCTTGAACCGTCTGCCAGAGCTTCGGGGCTTCGGACAAGGCGAACTGTTGCAACACCTCAATTCGCTATTGCATGACGGCTACGATTTCAAAACGTCCACCAATTCAAGGGTTGAATCCGGCGTGAATGACGCAAGGCTTTTGTCTTCGTGAGCAGACAGTAAAAGTCGAGGCCCCTCGCAGACCATGTACAACGGCAATGACAGAAATCTGAATTCGCATTCCCGGCCAAGCACGTCCTTCGCGTGCGCATTCGCAAGATAGGACGGTTTATCGGCGTTAAACCTCAGTGCGAAGTCGGCATGTTTCTCGTTCAAGTACAAGTGCAGTCCCTTCATTGACCCAGTCGTTCCGCCTTTCACTTCAACCGGAACAATCTTCGCACCGAGCTGAACGACATAATCAACCTCGGCCTGACTCTTCGCCGCCTCTCGCATCCAACAGTGCGCAATCGGCTCCTCGTATTCCGCACCGGCATAGAGAAGATGCTGTCCGACGAACTGCTCGCAGATCGGACCTTGATTCGACAAAAGGGCGTCACCATCTGCGAGAAAGTCCGTAAGTTTCAACCCGAGCGCCCGACAGCAAAGCCCGACATCAAGGAATAGCGGCTTGAATAGATTCGCAGTCACACCATCTCCAATCGGCGGCGCGTCTGCCGATGTATGGGCGACTTTCGCCATGACCCGCGCCAGGCAAAGCAAGCGCACGGCCTCGGCCAGATCGCGCGAGCGCTCTTCGGAATCAATTCGCGCATACACGAACTTCCGCCCAATCTGAGCTGGAACCGCCTTGAACACCTTCTGCAACCGTGCGGACGGAACTTTGTTTGAATACTTGGGAAAGTCATCATGATATGTCGAAAGCAGGAGTTGTTGCTCGCGCTCGGCGGCAAGCACTCCCTCGTTCGCATAAGCTCTGACAACCGCCGGCATCCCACCGATCACGAGATACTTTCGGAGGAACGCACACAGGTCCAGATGGAACGCCTCGGGAATAACATCTCCGAGGCGGTAATTTTGGAGATAGGACACAAGCCCCTTTTTGCCGACAGCCAAAAGAAACTCCTCAAAATCCATCGGCCCGACATACATGTATTCGATGCGCCCAACGGGCATGCTGAAATTTTCCTTGCGTCCCTTGCGCTCTTCAGCGTCCAGAAGAAACTCAAGTAACGAACCAGCCGCCACGACATGAAGTGCCGGACGCTGCTCGTAGAAATAGCGAAGGGACTCTATCACATGCGGCTTGGCGTCCTGCAATTCGTCCAGAAAGAGAAGACTCCGCCCATCTTGCAACGGAATATCAAACCTAGACTCCAGCAATTCGCAGATCACCCGAGGGTTCTTCGAGGCGAAGAGTTCGCTGAGGGTGTCATCCGCCTCGAAATTCAACTCGAGATAGTGTTCAAAACGTTTGGCCAGTTCGCGAACAAGGAAGGTCTTGCCGACCTGCCGAGCGCCACGCAAGATCAACGGGTGGCGATGCGACCGAGAACGCCATTCTTCGATTTTCTTCGATATCTTCCTAATCATGAACAGTATTATACCACAACTTGGCGATTCTTCGGGGTTGTTTTGGAAATTATTTGGCTTTTATTCCGGGTTGTTTCAGCATCAACTTGGCTATTCTTCGCAGTACCAACGACAATCAGCACCCCTTTCCCAAGGCCGCTTGGACACAACCGCAGGCATAACCAACAATCCACCGCATGCCCCGTCCTTCTTCACTTTTCCTTTCCCATCTTGCGAAAGCGCGAGGTTGCGGCATCTGCCGCCTGGATGCCGTTTTCAAGCGCGGACTTCATCAACGCCTCGTAATCCCGGCGGCTCGGAGTCGCCCGGAACTTCTGCTGGGCGATATAGGCGTCCTCAACCTTCAGCAGAATGGCATCGACAATCCGATCAAGCTCGTCCGCCTCTCGGACAAGATTCTGAAAGTCGAGGTCTGTCTCTGGCGAACGCCCGAAGTCTCGCAACTCGCGGTCAAGTCGTTGTATTCCCGCACGGCGCTGGGTCTGCTCGACCTTCAGGTCCTGAACGGTCTGCCAGAGTTTCGGGGCTTCGGACAAGGCGAATTGCTGCAACACCTCCATTTGCCGCGGCGTCCAAACTCGCCGCGGCACCCGACCCGGACGCTCAGCATTCGACACGACAGCATTCGTCGGTGGCACCGATGAATCGCTGCCATTCCGTGATTGTGTATTCGTACCCAATCTCCACGAGCTTATCGGCCTTATGGAAATCCAGGATGCTGATGTCCCCCACCGATAGTTTTACCATGTCGGTCAGTCGTTGATGTACCTTGGATTCGACCTTGCACATCACGGTAGGGGAGGGGCTTCCTATACTTGTCGGCCTGCACCCGCCCTAAGGAAATACCACCAAGTGGTCTTGCCGTACTGCTCCGCTTCTTATGCTCTACCCCTTCTCAGGATCAGCCCTCTTCCGTTCTCCCGTCAGCGAGGGGACCGAATTGTTCTCGTAGCCATAAGTCATGCCATCGTCGCGCACCAGGAGTCGTCCTCTCGGGCGATTTCGCGGTAAGCCTCGAACACGCAAGCTGTCTTGTCGCAGGACTGATGCTTCAGATACGCCGAGAATATCGCAAGGTCTATAGACGAACGACCGGCCGCGGGTTGCCCCAGCCCTGCACGGGCTAAATCCACCTCGGGCATTTCTGTTTCCAATACGCAGCACCAGCCTTTCTCCATGTTAGACACCAGCGCCGAATCCCGCCAATAGACACTGACGTTCTTCCTATCGGGATGCTTAGAGACATTCGGCGGCCGAACATGACAGGAAATCGGCTCGACGATGCCGTCCCGCAACCACTCGCGCTCTTCCTGTTCGAAGACAATCAGCTTCAGCGCCTGAATCGCCTTATTAATCGGACTGATATTCTGCTGGTATATCCGCAAGTCAATGAGCCCCTGTTTCAACTTCCGTCTCCAGTCCGCACGTTCACCGGTCAGCGCCTTGATATACTTTTGCGCAATTCCGATTCGACGCTTGCCTTCTCGGCGGCGCTCACTGACGGCATTCGGATGCGCGTCGGCCCAGCGTCCGCGCGCCACTAGCGTCTCCACCATCCCGAGGGCCCGTGTCTTCCAGAGGTCATTGTCCGTGAATCGCCTCGGAATCATGTACATCATGTGAAGCCCCGTACGCAGTCCGGGATACGGCGAAATCATCTCAACGATGATATCCTTCGCCAAGCGCCTGCACACCGCCTTGACTAGCGTCCCGTCCGGAAGCACGTCCTCAATCTGTTCTTCCAGCCAATGTTGCTTATCAACGCTCATTTCGCGATATGACGTCATCGACTTTACGATTCAGTCCGGCAACAGCCTCCCCACTCGCCGCCTCGCCACCCAAGATCAGGTCATTTGCGATCTGATCCGAGTAAAGGTCGTTCTCGGCGATACGCTCAAGAACATATCGATTGTTACGAACGAAATTGCGCAGCTGAGTCAGGTCACTCTCCTCCAAC
>CALYTX010000173.1 GCA_945487985.1 uncultured Verrucomicrobiota bacterium
TCTGCCGGTGCAACCGGCGATGTATATCCCCGGCTGTCCACCCCATCCGGCCACGACCCTCGAAGCCCTCCTGCGCTTCACCGGCATCGTCTAACAGTTGCTGCGATAAATTTCGACGGCGGTCGATTGAGCAGTCTGGACAATCTACGGATTCTTTTTATTGACCGCCGCCCTCAGCGGGAATACCTGAAATCAATAGGCGGATTGGCCTCGATCCACTTCTCCACCTCCGCAGCGAGCACTTCCATCGCCTTTTCCAGCTGGCGGTCGATGCCGCGGTCGATATCGCCGGGCAGGTCATCCACCTCGAAATCGGGCTTGGCACCGTTGTGCTCCATATCCGTGCCGTCAAGCACGAACCAGCCGTATCGCGCATCGCGGAAACTCCCCATGTCGAGCAGCGGCGTATCGTATGTTCCGATGACGCCGCCGCCCGTCTCGCGGCCAACAAGTTTGCCGCGCTTGAGGGTTTTGATTGCGTGCGAAAAGATTTCGCCATTCGAACCGGTGTTCTCATTGCACAGCACCACAATCGGTTTCGACCACACCGGCCGACCCCAGTAGCCAAAGAGATACCCCGGACCGCACGTGCGCGTGACGGCGCGAGAATGGTCGCCGCCGCAAAGAATCTGCAACATCTGGTCGGCGGTGAAACCGCCGTAATTGTTGCGTACATCGATTATAAGCCCGTCGCGGCCGTAGCCTTCGGAAAAGACATCGTACTGGAAGGTCCAGAAACTCTCCCAATTCATCGCATCCACGTTCAGATACCCAAGCCGTCCGCCGGTTTTCTCGTGCACCAGCTCGCGCTTGGCCCGCAATTCCTCCATGCCGATTTTAACGCGCGCGTCCGCAAAACTGCAGGAAGTCACCACCACCGTTTTCTCCTCGCCGCCGGGACGGCGCAGCGACACGCGCACCTTGCGGTTGGCTGGTCCGTTGAGCACGCTTGTCGGATCGATGCCGCCGCCCACGCCCGTGCCGTCGATAGCGACAACCACGTCCCCCTGGCGAATATCAAAGCCAAAACGGTCGGCCGGCCCACCGGGGATGACATCACGCACGATCCAACCATCGGGTGCGCTTTCCGGCTCGAACCGCAGGCCAATGTGCGCAGTCACCTCGTTCCAGCCTGTCATCGGCGTTTTGCGCGCCCATTCGCGGTTGCTGTTGTCGTTGGCGTAAAACCCGAGATGCGAGGAATCGAGCTCGCCGAGCATCATATTCATGACGCGAATGAAAACCGAATAGCTCGAGGCGTGCCGCGCAGGCTGGAGGAAGCGCTTGCCGATTCCCGGCCAGTCGGCGCCATGGGTTTTCTCGTCGTAGTAGACATCACGGATTCGCGCCCAGGCCGAGCGGAACGCGAGCTCCTGGTAGTCTTCATAATCGGTGTTCTGGTAGACATCGAACGCCAGCTTGCGTTCACCGATGGCGGGAAGGCGATCGACCATCCACAACACGCGGTTGTCCTTCTCTACCCAGTCGCGCGCCACCCCCACACAACGGAATAGTTTCTCGCCCTGCAAGCGGTCGGGCACATGAACCGTCCGCGTGGCTATCCCGTCAGAATAGGCGATCGTACGTGAATCCCAGCTGAAAAAAGGCGCGGAGGCGCGCGTCTTAACCGTCCGAACCCGCTCGGCCAAATTATCGAAGTCGATAAGCGCCCCCTCCTTCGCCACGAAGCTTTCGCCCGGTAGCTCCAACGCGGAATAGCGCGATTTGTCGAGCGCGCCGTCGCGGATGAGTCTGCGCGATTTGTCCAACTCGTAAACATAAGTCTCGACCTCCTCGATCGCCCGGTCGAGATACACGTAGCGCAGGAACTTGCCGTCACCAAGTTCCGGACGCTCCGAGACAAACGCAATAACCTTGCCGTCGTCGCTCCACGCCGGCTCGCCGTCGTATTTGAAGCTGCGTGAAAGATTGTAGGGACTAATCTTGCCTTCAACCGAAATTATCCACACGTCGAAATTGGCGAACTCGTCCGCCTGCTGCGCCACCACCCACTCGCCTGTAGGCGACCAGGCGTAACCGCCGCCCTGCGTCGCGGCCGGTCCGCGCGAAACCACCGCGCCGTTAGTTGTGGCAAACGTGAAAACGCCGCACGGATCCTGCCAGGCGAGATACCGACCGTCGGGACTGATGCTCAACAACTGGCGCTGCCCGCCGCCGTCGACGACCACAGTCTTGCGGAAGGAGGAATTCTCCCACCAAGGCTTGAGCGGATCCTCCGGCTCGGCTTTCATTACCATCGATGTGTCACCGCGGTCGCTTAGATAGTAAAGCGTGCGTCCGTCAGGGGAAAAAACACAGTCGCGCTCGTGGGTTCGCGTCTCACCGTGTACGAGCGTTGGCTCGCAGATTACAGTATCCATCACATACAAATCGCCGCCGGTCGTGAACGCAATCTGCGTGCCATTGTCGCAGAAGGACGCATCGCCGTCGGAATCGTTATTCCAGCAGCTGTCATAGCGCCTGCGCTTGGCTTTGCCGCGTTCGACGTAACCCGGTTCTGGTCGCAGAATGATGCGTTGGGGAACGGCCCCGGGAGTTTCCGGCGCAAAACGCCAAAAATCGAACTTCTGCCGAAATACCATCGTCTTGCCATCGGCGCTGAGCGAGGGTTGGAAGACATGGTCGTCGGTGAAATCGGTCAACTTGCGCGACTTGCCCGTGGACAAATCGTAATACCACACATTCCGCACTCCGCCCTCGGCGTCAAGATAGTAAAAGCCCGCGCCGTCCTGACGCCACAGTGGACTGCGGCAATCACTTTTACGCACCACGAGCGGACGAAACTGGCGTGTATTAAGCTCGTACTGCCAAATCTGGCCTGCCGCGGGCCCAATCGATCGCATCCGCTTGCGGTAGAGCTCATCGCCGCGCCACGTGAATAAAATCGTTTTACCGTCGGGACTCATCGCTGGATCTTGCGCGGGAGCGTCAAAGGGAATCGTCTCGGCCGTACGCCGGTCGGTGGCAACAATGGCAATACGTCCGCACATCTTCGGATTCGACGAATCACGGAACACCTGACACATGAGCCGGTCGCCCCCGGGACACCACGAACGCGGCCAGGTCGATTCCGAGTGGAAGGTTATCTGGCGGACAGTGTCCTTGGATATATCAAACTCAAAAACTTTCATTCCGCCGTCGCGATCGGAGGCAAAAGCGATTTTCGTTCCATCGGCGCTCATCACTGGCCAGGAATCCGCCGCGGAACTATTTCCTACCCGCCGCGCAATGCCGCCATTGACTTCAGCCACCCACAGGTGGTCGTTCCACTCAAAAACAAAATGCCGCCCCTCTCCATCAACGCTCGGATTGGAACCAAGATAGATTCGCGACCAATCCTCAGGTGCCGCCTCTTGCGCCAATAGCCCCGCCGATAAGAGAAATACGGATAGAAAAACTGTCCCCTTGATATCCATAGCAGACATATTCTACCATATTCGCTCGCAGACGGAACAACAGGTCTTAATCGCACCCTATTCCAAAAAACGAAACGG
>CALYTX010000174.1 GCA_945487985.1 uncultured Verrucomicrobiota bacterium
GGCAGCGTCGCGCTGCGCGGGTTTGACGGCGTTGCGCCCAGATCCAATGCCAATCAGATGGCGGCACGGACACGAAAGACCGAACACGCCCACACCGCAATACAAATCGACGATCATCTCGGTGGGGGATTTGACGAATTCGTCGACGACGCATTTCACAAGTCGTTCGCCGATTTCGGGGTTGACCTGGTAAAATCCGTCGGACGGCACCTCAAACACCTTCCCGCATGTAACTTCCTGCATTACTAAAGGCTCGTTGATTTTGCCGATGTACCATTGGACCGATGAACGCGGCGAATAGCGAATGGTGACGCATCCTTCCTTTTCCACTGATTTGCGTACCTTATACGCCCCCTGGGTAAGCAGCGAGACAATCTGGCGGCGGATTTCAGGAAGCTTGGCGTTGATTTGCGGCAATGCCAGCGGATCTCGTTCGACATCGACGATTTCATGCGACTTTTCCCGTTGGTAGCCTACAACCCAACGTCCATTCTGCCTGGCAAAGTGGTAAACCACCTTGTTGCGGTAGTTCAAAATAGCCTGATTGGAACAGGAGATGATTTCCGGAATTGGAATATGCCGCCGTTCAAAGAATTCGGCTAACTGCTGCTGTTTGGCGGCGCATTCCCCGTTGTACGATAACCCTGCGTAAACCATTCCCGGAACCGGTCCGTCCGGAAGCTGGTCGGCAATCAGAGTGCGGTCTAATCTGTCGGGACTGGGATCGATTACCTCGACAAGACGGGCTTTAACATAAGAACTCTTTTCTTCGAAAATCTCAGCCTTGACATTTTCGCCAGCAAAAGCACCACCAACAAACACAACCCTGCCATCGCCAAGCCGGCCGATTCCATCGCCGCCGTAGACATTCTTGGCGATATAGACGCTCGAAACCATAATCTGCCTCTCCTTTCCGCCGATTTTCGCGTCGTGGGTCAACCGGCAACCCCCTTCTTCCGCACGATTCTATTCTAACGGAAAACCTTCCGCGGCAAAGAATTTTGGCGTTGCGGCGCCAAAGAAATGGGCGACTGACGCTGTTCGCGAGCTTCGATTTCCTTGACGCTGCCCGAACTTCCATGACGTTCGCCGTGCATATAAATCGCTTTTGAGTAGCCGTACCGGTTGAGATGGTTGTTTTTAAACACCCACAAGGCGCGCGCGTCGGTGAATTTGGGATCGACGAGAATGTGCAGCGTTTCCTCCTTCGACACTCTGTCCTTCTCGAGTAGCTTGTGCACATCGTCTGGCATGACAATCTTGCCGCGATAGGCAATTCCACTGTCGGAGATGCGCACAAGAGGATTAGACACGCTCGAGCGCACCGATTCAACGGGGACTGAAAAACAGCCGCACAAGCCACACAGAATGATGCTGGAAAAGATGCAACTGAGAAACCGCCACGCGCGCTGCGCTTTCCTGCGACAGCAAGACGCGGCAGATCGCTCACGAAAAACACACATCCCCTTGTTCATTGCATTCAGGCCTGACGGCTGGCGAGCAATTCCGCTACGCGCTTGGCATCCTCGGGGGTGTCGACGCCGATGCCTTCGTCTTCGGTGCGTACAACGGCGATTTTGGCGCCCATCCACAGTGCGCGTAGCTGTTCGAGCTTTTCCGTCTGTTCGAGCGCACAAGGCGCTTGGGCGATGTAGCGCCTTAGAAAACCTCCCCGGTAGGCGTAAATGCCAAGGTGGCGCACATAAAGTCCGCTATCAAGATTAATTTCTCGGTCGCGGTCGCAAGGGATTGGTGCGCGAGAAAAATACATTGCCGCGTCTTCCTGATTGAGCACCACCTTGACCACACTTTTGGCGGTATAATCGCCGAGATTGCGAATGGGGGCAACGGCAGTAGCCATATCCCACTTGCTGGAACTTTTCAGCTTCATCGCCAGTTCGTCGATCAGTTCGCTGCGGATGAGAGGTTCATCTCCCTGGATATTCACAATAATATCATCGTCGGAGAAATCCCCGGCGGCGCAAGCCACGCGGTCAGTTCCCGAAGGCAGTTCTGATGGCGTCATCACCGCCTTGCCGCCGTACTTCTCGACAGCCGCGACGATACGTTCGTCGTCGGTGGCCACAATTACTTTATCAATCGAACGCGCTTTCTTGACCGCCTCGACTACCCATGCCACCAGCGGTTTGCCGGCGATGTCCGCTATCGGCTTACCGGGAAAGCGGCTCGAACCGAATCTACTCGGGATTATTCCGTAGGTCTTCATTCTCCACCAACTCCACTTTCTGGAAGAACATTTTGCGTAAAATCGGCAAACGGCGCTCTTGGCGCTCAAGCGACCAAAGGATGAAGCGCCACTTTTTGTCGAAACCGTAACCCGAAGGCAATTCCGGTTTGAACGATTCGAATTTGTCTCGCATCACCGAGAGCTCCCATTCCATGGCGTGGGTGCGATATTCAAAGCCCTCCATGAATCGTTCGGCCGCTTCGAGCATCGTCACTTTATGCTGCTTCTGGAATATCTTCAGCGCATGCGCGTAATATGTAAGGTAGAAATTTGCAATCCGGTGCAGATTATCGTCGTCGTAGTCGAGGCAGGGCCAACCAAAACCGCCGCGAATGGAACAGGTTGAAACCGACTTGGGAACCACCCTTCCGGCCATGATGTCATACTCAAAGGCGTAGATTTCCTTTCCGACTCCAAAATGGGGAGACTTCGTTTTGGGGTCGAACTTTTTCATCGCCATATTCTGCGCCGCCGCATCGCCCATAAGTTGCGCCAAAGCGAGAACAACCTCTTTTTCTTCAAGCGTCGAATCGTCGACACTGCAAAAGTAATTAGCCGGAATCGCATCCATCGGCTCGCCTTCGAGGCGGTTGCGGATGAAAAAATCCATCGGCCGATGGCCAGTGTTCGCGCGCCGCCGCAATATTCGATAATCCGCCAACGATATGCCGAGCGCTTTGAACGCCTTAATGCGCGCAAGCATGTAACTCGAATACCCCTTCTTGGCCATCGACAAGCGCTTTTCGACCATACTGCGCTCCATCGGATCGCGATTGGTCTTGTAGACGATTTCGCGAGTTTTACCGCGTCCGAGAGGTACGCCGTCGTCTTCGCCATGCAGTTCGTAGACGTTGGCATATTCGATCTGCTCGTCCTTGCTCATCATCCCGCGAATGTTTGACAGCAAAACCTCGCTGCGTTCGTCGGCACCGGGATGGTAGTATGGTCGTCCCTCCTTGAATGTGGCTCCTGGTAGTGCAGTGCGCCTGTCGTCAAACGCAGGCGTGGAACCTTCGCCGGCAACGGAGTAGATTTCGCCGGTTATGTACATATAGAGCGTTTCGGTGAACACCCTGGAAGTCTCGTCGGCGAAAGCTCCCTTCGTGAGCAGCGATTCATAGAGCGCGGAAATTTCTTCGATCTTTTGGAGAACCCCGAGTTGGCCGATGCGGCCGAGCACGAGCGCCGCCATGAGTGTTTCCGGTTCAGGGACGGTCTGTTCTACC
>CALYTX010000175.1 GCA_945487985.1 uncultured Verrucomicrobiota bacterium
GATCCGGCGATTTTAACCTCGAGCTCGAAGTCGGCGGGAAAGAGTTTCTTCGTCTCCCTGTCAGAGACGAGCGCACGCGTTATTTCCGTAATCTCCTCGGTGTATTCCGTCTTGCGCACTGAAAACGGCATTATCCGCGCAAAGCCGTGCGCCGCCATGCCGGGAATGGCCAACCGACCGAACTGCGGCCAGCAAACGGGAATCCCGCCGTGGAACGCGTCGCCGCGATTGTAATCGCGCTTGCCGGAACGGAAGATGACTGGCGAGTGGCCTGTTGGCCGATAGGAAAGCGTATTCGCCCCTAAAAGAGCAACTTCCGCAACTCCATATTTGTTGCACAAGGCGACTTCCGGATAGCCGCAATGGCCCGTGCGGAAAACAATCCGCTCTGGCGCACCGTATCTGCGATTGAGTTCGTCGATGGTCATTTCATACTCCTTAAAATCACGCCTTTGAGGTAATGTCCTTCGGGGAACGCCAGCGCGACTGGATGGTCGGCGCTTTGTCCAGTTCGCCCGATTATCTGGAAATCCTTCTTGGCATCCGCGGCCGCTTCGGCGAGGATCTTGTCGAAAAGCACCGCATCCATCGCGCCCGAGCAGGAGAACGTGGCAAGGATTCCTCCCGGACGCAGCAGTTTCATCGCCAGCAGATTGATATCTTTATAGCCACGGGCGGCCTTCATCACCTGCGCCTTGGATTCGGCGAACTTGGGCGGATCGAGCACAATTAGGTCGAACGTCCTGCCCGCGTCTCGGCACTCGCGCAGATACTTGAAAACATCCGCCACTACATACTCGAAAACGGTCTGCGCCGAAAACGCCGCGTGTTGTCCGCCAGACGCAGCTGCGCTGAGTGCCGCGTTCTGCTTTGCCAACTCCATTGCCTCAGCGGAAATATCGACTTGCGTGACGCGGTTGGCACCCGAAGCTGCCGCGTAAAGTCCAAACCCGCCCGTGTAGGAAAAACAGTTAAGCACATCTTTGGCCGCTGAAAGCGCACCTACACGGGCGCGAGCTTCTCGCTGGTCGAGATAGAAACCGGTCTTGTGTCCGCGCCAGATGTCGACACGGAAGCGGACAGGGCCTTCTGCGATTTCAACCATCTGCGGAGGCTCGACGCCGGCAATTCGCCTAAGCCCTTCGCGACAGGGCAAGCCTTCCTTGCGACGGGATTCGACATCATCGCGCACGCTAACCGACAGCGCGCCGGGGACATGGTGCATGAGCGCCTCTGCAATCGCGTCTGCATTAACCTCTGCGCCTGCGCTGGTGAATTGGCAGACGATGTGTCCGCAGTAGAAATCGGCCACCACCCCCGGCAGCATATCGTTTTCCGCATTGATGATCCGCACACCGTCGGTAAAACCGTCGACAAAGAATTCCGCACGGCGGCCAACCGCGGCAGCAACGCTCGCGGCAATCTGCTCCGTTCCGGGAACAATGTCGGGGACGAACGAAATCATACGCACGCGAATCTGGCTTGCTGGAGAATACCAGCCATATCCGAGAACATCGCCCTCGGCGCTTACGACCGCCACAGTCGCGCCGGTGGCGGACGTGTCGTCGGCAATTTTCCCGATCGCCCCGGAGAAAATCCACGGATGATGGTGACGGATGCTCCAATCGCGTCCTGGCTTGAGAATCACTTTATGCATGCAAAATCTCCTCTGGGGTTTGCACGACCAGATCGGCAGCGGCACGTTCTTCCGCAGTGCCGTATCCCCAACAAACCGCTACGGATCGCACGCCGTTGCGTCTGGCCGCTTCGAAATCGTTGATTGTATCGCCAACCATCGTGCAAACTGACGGATCGGCGCCAAGCTCTCCAAGCACGAATGCCAGCAGCTCCGGCTTGCGCATCTTGCCGATTGCAGGATTGTCCGCGTGCATATCGCCGGTATAGAGTTTTTCAAAAACCGCATCCCATCTGAAATGGCGCATCATCGCCGAAGCACCGGCGTAGCGCTTGTTGGTGACGATGAAAATACGATCTCCACGCTCCTTCAGCACGCGAACCGACGCAAGAAGGCCAGGATACTCAATGGTGTTGGGGAATCCGCCAGAATCGTAACGGCGGCCGAAGCGCTCGCGCAGCTGCGCGCCCAGCGCATCGGTATAAACGCCTGGAAACAGCTTACGACCCATTTCTTCGAGCGTCGGACCGGCCACGAACCCACTGTCGAAATGCGGACACTCCAAACCCAGGTCGGCAATCGCGGCCTTCCAGGAAAGGCGAATATCAGGATCGGTATCGGCCAAGGTGCCATCGAGATCGAAAAACCAAAATCTGTTCATTTGAGAATCTCCGTTTCGCACTCCCTGACTGCGGCGATCGCCTCAGCGGCATCCACTGCTAAATCGAGCCGTGATACAAGGTCGGTGCCGTGCGCCAGTGCCGCCAACCGCGCGAGAATGTGCAGATGTTGTTCGTGGTCGGTTGAGCAGATGAGGAAAAAATGCCGCGTCCCCGCCCCGTCGGGAGCACCGAAGAAAATTTCGCGCACGCAACGTCCGTAAGCGATAAAACTATCGGAGAAAAGATACGGGTCGTGAAAACGCGGATGCAGAAACGCCGCGCCTGCTCCAATCGCGGTTGAAGCGGCCTCCTCGCGTGCAACCAGTTCGCGGAAAAGCGATTCGGGGTCGTAGACGAATCCCGAACGGTCGGCCAAATCAGTCATATCGCGGATCACCCCGGCCTTGGCTTTCGCGGCCACGGTTAGATCCACACCGCCTCGAGCGAGCAGTCCCGCCACGGACCATTCGCATCTGGCGGCGGACCCCTGCGAGAAGCGCAAATGACGCTCGTTGAGCCTTTTCGCGCTCTGCGCTAACAAATGGCGCTGCGCCCATTCGTCGAGGGCCACATGGTCAAAATACCACTGTCCGGCGCGAATCTGCGCGTCGATTTCGCCGCGCTGTGCCGCGTGCTTGAGTTCGTTCGGGTCGATGCGCACATGCCCGGCGGCCCTCTCGAGGTCGAGAAAATCGTGGTTCATCGCACCTCCTGCCGCAGCACTGCGCGCACAAGTGCGAAGGAAACCTGTTCATCGATTGCGCCAGATACAGTAACTGCCTTTTCTCTCAGCCGCGCCATGCGCAATCGTGCCATGCGCAACTCGGCCGCCGACCAATTGCGTGCGAAGGCGAGATTCTTCTGGGCAACGAACGGGTGCATTGAGCCAGTAGCTTCCTGCGTTTTCCCGCGCGATGCGGCGTCCTTAAGCGCGTAGAGCGTGCGGAAGAACTTCTCCGCCGCGGTGGTAATCATAACCGCAAAATTGCTTTCGCCCTCGAAATTACCGAGCGCCGCGAGTGTTTTGCCGAGATTGCGCTCGCCAAGGGCGTCGGTCAAATCCCAAAGTTCAGTCTCGACATTCGCGCCGGGCGAGGACACTTGTGCAATCGCAGCGGCGGTCGCGGTGCGCGTTTCCGCGGCGGGGTAATCGTC
>CALYTX010000176.1 GCA_945487985.1 uncultured Verrucomicrobiota bacterium
CCACTTGCCCGGGAACCGGTACTTACAGCCTGCCTAACGACGACACCGACAATCGTAAATGCTCGTCTTCCGACGCGGGTTACGTGCATGCGTTGCCTACGGCTTCCTGATAACATCGGGTAGTTTGCAGCAATCGTAATCAAAAGCGGCGGCGGGAGCGTGGTTCTCGCTTGCCGCTTTTCAGTTTAGACGAAAAGGATAGTTGGGGTGGGCGCATATGGATAGAGTGCTGGCTAAGTTGGCGCAAAAGCATTCGCTTGTGAAGTTGGTCGTGGCGGTGGGGCTCGTGCAAATCGCCGCCTATTACCTTCTCGGGGCGTTGGTGCGCACTGACGGGGGCTTTGCCATTCCGCAAACGGATACGCTTTTGTATTGCCAGGCCGCCCGGCGGATCGTCGAAGGCCACCCCTTGTCGTTTTCCGAGGGCACGGCCGTTTCCACGGGAACGACTGGCGTGATCTATCCGTTCATTCTGGCCGTTCCCTACGCTTTGGGATTTACCGGCGATGCGCTTATCCGCGCGGGCTTTTTCTTGAATGCCGCTTTTTACCTCGTCTTTCTTTGCTGCTGGGCCGTAGTGATCGACCTTAAGTTTCAGGACGCTTTGGCGCGGGTCGTCGGCGCATTGTTGGTCGCCACCTTGGGCCAAAGCGCCTATTCGGCGCTGGCGCAAAGCGATATCGGCTTGCTGCTTGCCTTTTCAGGCGCTTTCGCCGCGGCGCTCGCTGGCGGCCGGCGCAAGTGGTATGGATTGATTCTTTTCGTCTTTCCCTGGGTGCGTCCGGAAGGCGACGTGTGCGTCATCGCCTTTGCCATGGTCGTTTTTGCCAGGATCGTTTTTCTGCGCACGCCTTGGCGGGAAGTGCGCGGCGACGTGTTCATCGCGTTTGCTGCTGCGGCGAGCGCCGCGGGCGTTTTCGCGATGAATCTGGCGCTTACGGGCGCGGCCGGCTATTCGTCGCTCGCCTACAAGGGCTATTTCAAGAATCTCGATTTGGCCGCGGCCGTTTATTCCACCGCGGCAGATCTAGTTCGTCTGGCCAAGTCGTTGCTGCTGGGCTTGAGCGATTCTCCGCCGCGCGACTTTTATTTTCTGCCGCTTTTGGGCGCGCTCTGCGCCTGGGCGGGCGTTTTGCTGCGCGATTGGCGGCGTGACAGCGACTGGCGCGAGTGGGTTTGGATCGTAGCTTTCGGCGGCGGATTTGTCACGGTTGCGCAAAGCGGCTGGCAGAATACCAACGTCGATCGGTATCTCGGCTGGCTGCTGCCGACCATCGCCGTTGCCATCGCCATGGGCATCGCCGAAGTTTCGCGCGGCGCAAAGATGAGAAAGGCAATGCGCATTTTCGGCTTGCTGGCCGTTGCTTTCGGCGCGGCCATGGCAATAGTGCACATGGTGCTTTTCCAGATGATCACGCGCAACGCCGATTACTTGCGCGAGTTCGCCGTCGCCTGCGAGGAGAAATTGCCGGCGAAGGCGAGCGTCGGCGCGTGGGGCGATTGCGGGTTCGCCTATGCGATGAGTCCGCGCAAGGTGTGCCACCTCAGCGGAATCTATTCGATGGAATATCTCGTGAACAAACCTCCGGTGGGCGTTTGGGAGAAACTCAAGCACGAGCCGGAAAAACGTTTCGATTACTGGTTTTTGAATGAGGGCACCCTTGATGACGTGGGCTTTGCGATAGGCGGCAACATCGCCGAACAAGTTCTCGTAGGGCCAATCGGCTACGAACTGCTCTTGGCGCAATGGGAAAGTTTTGACAACGCCGCGGCGGTTCCGGCGATCGGCGGTGAGGTCAAAGTTCTCAAGGCGCGCGTTGACGTGGGCTACGATCCCGATGAAGCTGCCGCCGGTTACCGGCTGGAGATGCGCTACAACCTCGACCCCTACGCGCCGTTTGCCGTCTGCGCCGAGAACCGCGGCAGGCGCATGGTTGAAGTCGGCCGCATTGTGGTGGGGCTGGATGCAATGCGCGTACGGCTTGACCCTGGCAAAGACGTTCGCGTCGTTATGCGCACGTTGCCGAAGCGGCCCGTGCCCATCCGCAAGGGCAATAAAACCGGGATGATGACTTACGAGTTTTCCAACCCGCTCAGTCTTTCGGTGGCTGTCGACGGAACGGTGGCCGGCACTTATCATCTCGAATACTCGGCCGAAGGGCTTTCGGACGTCGAATTCACCATCCCTGGCAGTGCAGTCAAGGGCGGTGAATGCGAAATAGCCTTCCTTGGCGATCATATCACCTGCGGCTATTGGTTCTTCCAGTGAGGTCTACGCCATGACTAGACGCGCAGGCGTTCTTTGTTCGTTGCTGGCCGGCTCGGCCGTCCTTTTCGCGGCACTTTTCTTTACCTGTCCAGAGGCGCGGCAGAAATTCGTCTTCCCTTATACCTCGTATTGCGATTACCGGGTTTTCATGCTGCCTTGCATGGAAAGCGGAATGAACTATTCCCCGAAGAAGATCAACCGCTTCGATGCCTGCTATCCGCCCATTGCCTATTATCTGGCCTCTTCGCTTTCGACCGACAAGGGTATCTCATGGCTTCCGCAAAAGCGTGAATGGCTGTATCTTGCTTCGATTGCGCTCATGGAGATTCTGGGACTTGGACTGATTCTGGGCACCTTGCCCGGGAAAAGACTCTTGGCCTTCGGCGCGGTTGTTCTTTCGCCGGCCGTCATCTCGTCGGTTCTGCGCGGTAATCCTTCGGGGTGGGCGTTTGCGCTGGTTGCTCTTTTCCTTCGCGCATACCGCTCGCCGGATGCGCGCTGGCGGGCGGTTGCGGCCTTGTCGCTCGCGCTGGCAGTTGCCCTTAAGCTTACGCCGGTTCTCTTTGGGCTCATGTATCTGGCCGAGAATCCGCTCAAGCCCGCGAAATGGCCCTGGCGGCAGATTGCGCTTGCGGCCGTCGCCGCGGCTGTTTTGCTGCTGTTGCCGTTCGCCGGTTGCGGCGGCTTCGAGGCAATGGGCCGGTGGTTTGCCAATGCGCTGGAAAATTCCCGCCACTATTCGATGCAAGATCCGATCTGGGGTTTTGTCGCGCTTGTCAATCGCTTTGATCCATCGCTGGAAATTCCGCGTCTTACGAATGCCGCCATCGTGCTTACCAATCTTGCCGCCGCCTCGATGGCGGCACTGGCGCTGGCGGCGAAATCCGCTTACGCGCGACTTGCCGCCATCGGCATTGCCATGGCGTTATTCACGCACCACGATTACGGGGCGGCGTATCTGTTGCCGGCCTTCGCCGCTTTTCTGGCCGACGAGTCGTTCCGCGACCGCCCTGAAGCGCGCGTCGTCACATTGCTGGAATGCGTTGCGTGGTTCATCGTTCTCACCCCTTTGCAGATTCCCCATCCGGCCGGAGGAAGCCTCAATTTTGCGCTACAGGGCGAGGCGCTGTTGCTTTTGGCGGCCGCAGTCGTCATTCGCATCCGCGCG
>CALYTX010000177.1 GCA_945487985.1 uncultured Verrucomicrobiota bacterium
ACCTTATCCATTACATGTGGATGGATCTCGCCAAATTCGGCTTGAGCGACTTGCGCGACACTCAGACGAGCAAGCTCACCTATTATTCGGGGCTCACCAAACTGAGACACTGGTACAATGTGTTTGCGGCTTTGGGCGACAATGTGTCGCGGGAACTCGACAACAACAAGCACGAGGTCTCTATCGTCTTCGAGCGCTCCGCCAACGGCATCATCCTCAAACCGGCGCGGATCACCGGCTCGCGCTTCACGCAAGGGACGATCCAGGAGAAGTATGCCGATTTTCTCGTGGCCTATTCGGAGTATCTCATCGCCCGGCGCGTGTACGACAGCCGGGTCAAGAAACTCGAACTCGAAACGTTCTACGACACGATGATGTCGTGGCTCTATTTCACCGTTGCGGGAATCAAGCAGGGCGTGGCGATCTACCAGCAGGTTTCAGACTATCAAGAAGCCGGCATCAAGATGGCGCTCAATTCGTTGGAATACTTCAACACTTTGAATCAAGAAGGCGCTGAGGCGGTCGAAGATGCCGTTCCCGCCACGGTCGGCGCGGGTTTGACCGTTATCACCTCGCCGCGTTCCTTTGTGGAGGCGGCCATGAGCGCCATCAAGGTGGCGGGGAACAACACGACGGCGGCCTCCAAGATGACGCTGAAGAATTCGCTCATCACCTCCAGTATTCCCGGCATCGCGCTTTCGTATGCGTTCGATGAAGTCAACTGCTGGGTCGATTACTACCAGCAGATCAACAGCATCGTCGAAGGCGTCCGCGAGCGGGCGAGCGCCGTCAACGAGGCGGAATCGGACTTGCAGGCGAGCATCATCAAGATGAATCTGGCGGTGGAGGCGTACAATGCCGAAGTCGCCAAAGGCGAGACGTGCCTTGCCGAGCGCGAGGCGGCACGCAAGGTGCATGCCAATCGCATTGCCCAAGCTCGTTACAACGACATGTTCTTCCGTCTGCAACGCAATACCGCGCTCAGCCGCTACAGCCAGAGCTTCGCGCTCGCGCAGCGCTACGTGTTTCTTGCGGCGCAGGCCTACGACTACGAGACGGCGCTCTTGTCGAGCGATCCCGCCGCCGGCGATGCGTTCAAGGCGAAGATTGTTGCCGCGCGCGCGCTTGGCGATTTCGATGCGGACGGCCAGCCGATCGTGGCTTCGGCGGGCGACGCGGGGCTGGCCGGGCTGCTCGCGCAGATGGACGCGAACTGGCAGGCGCTCAAGCCGCGTCTTGGCATCAACAATCCGCAGAACTATGCCACGTGGTTCTCGCTCCGGCGCGAGTGTTTCCGGATTCTCGGGGACGAAAAAGGCGATGAGGCCTGGGCGCAGGAACTGGCTAAGTATTGGGTCGAGGATATCCAGTCGGACGCCAACTTCATCCGCTATTGCCAGCCGTTCTACAGTCAGTATGGGCTTAAGGACAAAGAGCCCGGCCTGATCATTCCCTTCGAAACGACGATCGATTTCGCCAAGAACCTCTTCGGCAAGGATCTCGCCGGCGGCGACGCGACGTACGATTCGACGTGGTACGCGACGCGCATCGCGGCGGCAGGCTTGTGGTTTGACGGCTACAACGCGAAGGCCAGCGGCTATACCGGCAACGTGCAGCTCTCCACGACGCCAGTCGCGTATCTCGTGCCCATCGGCAACGACCGCATGCGCGTGCCCGGCGCCGAGGAAGGCACGATTCTACAGTTCTCGGTCGTCGATCAGGTGGTGCCGGCGCCGTATGCGATCGGTTCCAGCCATCTCGACAATGCCGCGTGGGTGCCGTCGATGCTCGATGGCGATTACGCCGGCGCGGACAGCGCCGCGCGCATCCGCCGCCATCCGTCCTTCCGCGCCTACTTCGACCCGGCCGGGGGCGAGCCGGCGGAGACGTGCCTCGATGCGACGCGTCTCGTTGGGCGCAGCGTGTGGAATACGAAGTGGCTCTTGGTGATTCCGGCCGGTGCGATGAATTCCGATCGCGACAAGGCGCTTTCCGTGTTCATTCGCGGCTCCGACGAGAATCGCGACGGCCAGCTCGACCTCAAACCCGTCAGCGACATCCGCATCGGGTTTAAGACGTATTCGACGTCGGGCAATTGATAGAAAGGAGCGTCGATCATGAAACTTTGGAGGGCGATTGCTGGCGGGGTCTGCGTGGGGGTGCTCGCGTGCGCGCCGGCGGCGCGTGCGGCGTCCGCGCCCGTCGCTTTGGTGCCGTTCGCGTTTGCCGGACGCATCGTTGACTATGCGCATATCGCGTATGATGAAAATGCGGCGGTGGAAGTGCGGGTGAAGAATCTGTCCGGCGAGCTGCTCGCGAAAACGCTCACGCAGACGCGGGGCTTCACGAGCTGCAATTATGTCGTCACGCTGCCGGTCATGAGCCGGGCGGTGGCGGGCACGGCGGTAGTCGGCGAAAAGGTTGTTTTCGAGTTTGTCGATCCCGACGGCAAGATCTATGCGGGGCTTGTCGCGGAAGAAGATGCCATCGTTGGCAATCCTGGCGAGACGAAGACGTTGAACATCGTGCTCGCTTCCGATGCCGACAAGGATGGTGTGGCCGATGAATATCTCGAATCGATTGAGTATTGGATGTGGCAGAGGGGCATTGACGGCCCTTACGATGCGCAGGCCGATTATGATGGCGACGGCCAGAGCAACTATGCTGAATACATTGCCGGCACCAATCCGTGCGACGCGACCGACCGGTTTAGCGTGCGGCAGATGGCGTGTGAAGAGGGCATTGAAGATTACGTCAAATTGCGCGTGCCCGTCGTGCAAGGGCGGAGTTATTCCGTGGCGGCGGCCGATTCGCTCGCGAAAAGCGTCTGGCGGTTGATCCCCTTTGCCGAAGATCCGTCCAAGCCGCCCGAATCCACTTATCTCAATACCGGACCGGCGGAGGTGGGGTACCGCACGATCTTTGTGAAGAAGGATGGCCCGCAGCATTTTTACAAGGTCAAGGTGGAATGAAGGGGCGCGAGTGATGCGGCGCGAGCTGGCGCAATTCCGGAAGTGCGCGGTCGAGGCGGTCTTCACCGTATGTCTGGGCGTGCATCTCGCCTTGCTCTCCGTGACGAATCACGCGGGACATGTGGTGAGCGGCGAGTTGAGTTCAGTGACGAACGGTCATTTCGTGATCGCAGGGCGGTGCTATCCGCTGTCCGTCCTCCCGGCTTCGGAACAGCGAAGGGTGAAGGCCGCCGCAGGGATGGATGTGCGCACTCCCCGCGAGAAGCAAATCGACGCGGCCCTCGCTTACGAGCTCAAACGCATCGACGCGCGCCTTGCCGAAGGAGAGATTACTGCCGAACAGGCCGCCGCCCTGCGACGGCATCAGCACGCTGCCGCAGCGTTTCGTAGATCCCACTAATGGCGGGCTTTTAATTGGCCGATGGGGTGCGCACGGGGCGAAGGCCATCGC
>CALYTX010000178.1 GCA_945487985.1 uncultured Verrucomicrobiota bacterium
CGAGGATGGAATCCGCAACGGAACCATCTTTGATTCCAAGACGCTCTCCGCCTGGCTTTGCTGGAAACTTGCGAGGTAGCTGCGGCAAGGCGATAAGAAGGGGCGGCGGCGCCAGTGCTGCTGTCCCTTTGCCGCGGATTCTGTTTGCGGTGTCCGCACGGAAGTAGAATTTGCTATAATTGCGCTATGGAAGAGATTGATTTTGAAAGCGATAGTTTCGAGGATATTGTGGCCAAGGACGGCCGCTACCATGCGCGGGCATACGCAGTTTTGATGGATGTAGTTCGCAGTCTCGACACTACCGGCAAACATTTTTCCGCAATAGAGATTCTTGACTTGTTCAAGGAGCGAGTGCTCGATCAGTACGGTCCGTTGAGCTACACAGTGCTTTCTGAATGGGGGCTTAAGAGCTGCGAAGATATTGGCGAGATGATGTTCAACCTCGCCGAAGGGCGGCGCGTAAGCAAGGATAACGACGATTCTATCGAGCATTTCACTGGCGGCTACGATTTCAGCGAAGTGTTTCTCGGTCCGTTCGCGATTTGAATTTGCATGGGTGCAGGGTTGGTAAAGTGACGAGAATCGAAAAGTACGGCTGGCGAGGACCGGTTGAACCGGGAATCGGGCGGATCGTCAGCGCCCATGGCGACTACTACCATTTAGTCTGCAATGAGCAGGCGGAAGGTGAAATTCTTGCGCGCAAGAAGAAATCATTGTTTTCCTACCGCAAACGGGTAGAGCGTCAGACTAAGGCGGCATTTGTCGCTTCGGCGCGGGCGGACGAAAACGCCGACCTGCTTACGCCAATCACTGGCGATTTCGTCCGTTTCCGCCACAACCCGCAAGGCGAATCGCTGATCACCGAAATCCTGCCGCGGTTTTCGCATTTCGAGCGCAAAGACCCGACCGCCCGGCGTAAATCGCAGACCCTCGCGGTGAATTTCGACACGCTTTTCATCATGATGTCGATGAACGAAGATTTCTCCGTCGCGCGCATCGCGCGCTATCTCGCTTTGGCTGAAGACATGGGCGGTGGCGAAGCGGTGGTGGTGGTGTCGAAAATCGACTTGCGCCGTCCGGGTGACGGCGAATTTCTCGATGAACTTCGCGCGTGCGTGGGTACGAAGGCGAAGGTGCTTGAGATTTCCGCTTTGACCGGGGAAGGAATGGAAGCGCTCGATGAGTATTTGCGGCCTGGAAGAACGATCGCCTTCATCGGCTCATCCGGAGTAGGTAAATCAACCCTGCTAAATACGCTTGCCGGCGAGCAGTGGGCCATGACGCAGGAAATACAGCAATGGAGCGGCAAAGGCCGCCATACCACGACCTCGCGCGAATTGTCGATGCTGCCTTGCGGGACGATGGTTATCGATACGCCCGGCATCCGCGAAATCGGCATGATCGGCGAGCGCGACGAGATTCGCGCGAAGGGCACCTGCTCGCATCGCTGGCGGAAGTGACCTTCGCAAACCGAGATCGCTCAATTGATCTTTTCGCAATCAGCCGCTTGGATGTCTACGGCTACGGCTTGACCGAGAATATCGATGTTGATAATCAGCTTTGTTCCACCATGGGCAACTGTCTTGACATAGCCGGAAAGCCCGAAAAAGGGACCGGATTTGACTTTGACGAAATCGTTCGAGACGAAGTGCTCCGTTGGCGCCACGGGACCGAGCCGGCCGGCGGCGCGGATCATTCGCAGCTGGTGGATCGTCTGGCGCGGATTGGATATATCGATGAAGCGCACAATCAGATTGGTTTGAGCCATCTGCAATTTTTGTGCGGCAGAAAGCCGCGTGAAGACATAACCCGGGAAAAGGACCAGTTCAGTGCGCACCTTGCGCCGTTGTCTGCGGGTTGTCTTGATCCATGTGGGCAGGTAGTGCCAGCACCGGTATGATTCGAGAAAGACGGCGGTTTTCTTTTCCGTACGCGGTTTTACGTGGAGCACATACCACTTCGCGCGCGTTTCGTTAGGGTTGAGTTCGTGCATTGACAAGATTATACCAAAACCGCAATGTGGCGTGTGCCCCGCCAGATTGCCGTGTCCAACAACCCGTAGCGCGGCGTTTTTGGTAAAATATAAACTATGATACAGAGTCCCAAACCGCACGATTTTCTTCTCAAATGGCGCGGGGATACGCTTGTCGTTACCCTGAAACTTGACGCCCCCAGGAAAGGGCGCGCGGCCTTCCGCACGAATATCGGGCACGCCCGCGTTCGTCGGCGCGAAATCATCGCCGAGACCGAGCGTGGCGAGACGCCGATGGCGAAGGCCTGGACGGATATTCCGCTGCCTGAGGTCGAACCTGGTGTCTTCCGTGCGGACATTCCGTTGGACGAGGTCGGAGTCTTTTCTGGCAAGGCCTGTTTCTTCCCCGAAGGTTCCAACGTCCCTGAATGGCCGGAAGGGCGGAATACTCATATCAAGGTCGAGAGTGCCGAGACCCGTAAGAACAATTCGATCTACACCGTCTTCCCGCGTCAGTTCGGCTCGTTCCGCGAGGTCGTGCGTCGTCTGCCGCTGATCATGGACAAGATGGGCTTCCGTCTCATCCAGACGCTGCCGCCGTTCCCCGTGCCCACGACGTACGCCGTGATGGGCGAGTACGGCTGTCCGTTCGCATCCCTCGACTTCATGTCCGTCGATCCCGCCATGGCAGAGTTCGACGAATACGCGACGCCCCTCGACCAGTTCAAGGAGCTGATCGATGCCGTCCATTCGCGTCGCGGACTCTTCCTTGTCGATCTTCCCGCCAACCATACGGGCTGGGCTTCGACGTTGCAGACACACCATCCTGAATGGTTTCGCCGCGCTGCTGACGGAAGGTTCGTTTCCCCAGGGGCGTGGGGAGTAGTATGGGCCGATTTGGTCGAGCTCGACTATTCGAACCCGGAGCTTCGCGCCTACATGGCGGACGTCTTCCTGTTCTGGTGTCGCAATGGCGTGGACGGCTTCCGGTGCGATGCCGGCTACATGATTCCAGCGGAAACGTGGGAGTACATCGTCGCTCGCGTCCGAGAGGAGTATCCCGACACGATCTTCATGCTCGAGGGGCTCGGTGGCGAGCTGAGCGTTACCGACCGGCTGCAGGCGGAATCGAATCTCGACTGGGCCTACTCCGAAATTTTCCAGACCTACGACCGCGGACAGTTCGAGTGGTATCTGCCCAGAGCCATCGAGCGCAGCGAGAAATTCGGTACGCTCGTGCACTTCGCGGAAACCCACGACAACGATCGCTTGGCCAAAGGCGGCGAGACCTATGCGCGTCTCCGCGTGCAGCTGGCCGCGCTTTTGAGCTGGCAGGGGGCGTGGGGCATCGCCAACGGCGTTGAGTGGTTCTGCAAGGAGAAGATCGATGTCCATGGCAAGAACGACCTCAACTGGGGCGCCAAGGACAACATGGTCGAGCTCA
>CALYTX010000179.1 GCA_945487985.1 uncultured Verrucomicrobiota bacterium
ACAAATACAATGACGCAAACTATCCGCACAACGTGACGCTGACGAACAACTACTGGCTGGGCGTGTTTCCGGTTACGCAGGGGCAGTTCGCCAATCTGCGCAATTTCGCCACCAGTAATTGCCAAAAAGATTTCCCGGCGAATATGGCATCCTACAATGTGGACAACGGTGCGGATGCCTTGCTGTGTCCGGTGGACAAGGTGAGTGCGAATTGTGCCGGGCTCGAATACGATCTGGGGAAGGATATCAACGATTTCTCCGTGGGCTATCATTCGATGATGTATGCCGTGCGCGATGCAACGGGATACAACCGCGCGCATCTGCCCACGTTGGCCGAGTGGGAATTTGCCGCGCGCGCCGGCAGCGGTGATGATCGCGTCTATGAGGGCTATAAGGTTGATGATGTGGCTTGGCACGCGGGAAATTCCCAGGGGCGGTTGCAGCCGGTCGGGTTGAAGAAGCCGAACGCCTGGGCACTCTATGATATGTTCGGCAACGTCTGGGACAGGACGCGCGAGTCTTATGATCGCCCCAAGTATACGACCGATCAAGTAGCGCCAATGGTCGGCACCAATTCGCATGGCGGACACCAGGCATTGGTTGGCGGAGCGTTCGATACGGAGGCGGCTGATGTCTGCTTCGCCAAGTACATCTCGGGGACTAACGACAAACGGGTGCAATCCTTCTCCGCGCCAGGCTGGGGCTTCCGCGTAATGGTTCCATTGAAATGAAGATGAGATTACGATTGCTGTTTCTGGCGGTTTTGGCGGCGACGACGGTCAGCGGAACGGAGCTCACCGCGCGTCGCCTCGCCTGGGCTCATTACGTGGGATGGACCGTGCCGACGGAAGTATCTCTGCCGCCGGCCGATCACTACGAGTTCCCGATGCACGAATGCGGTGGCGCGGCGGCCTTCAAAGACGAAGTGCAACGCGCTATTGACATGGGGCTTGACGGGTTCTTTGTCGATGTTCTCGTGTTGCGGGATTGGCGGCCAGGATATTTTTTCAATGTCGAGGCGCTGCTCAAAGCCGCTGAAGGCACCGGATTCATGGTCGCCCCCTGTTTGGACAAAAAAACCGATGTTGCCAATCAAATCGACCAGATAGTATGGATGATGAAAAAGTTTGGCGATCATCCGAACTACCCCAGAATTGACGGCAAGTATGTAATCGCCACCTACACCTATCATGAATGGACGCCAGAAGAATGGAAGGCGATGCTGGACGGCTGCGCGAAGGCAGGATATCCGATTTACCTCGTCGGCAATGTCAAGCCGGGCTGCGGCGTTTTGACTCCCAGGATGCTTGAAAAGTATAGCGAGGTATTCGATTGTTGCTATTCCTTTGCCTATACTGGCGGCGAAACACTATCGGTCGAGGAAGAAAACAAGGGCGTTGCCGATTGGTGCGCGACCCATGGCAAGCTCTTTATGCCTTGCATTCATCCTGGTTACATCGGGTCTTGGCTGAAGGGGCACAATGCCGACTATCAGCCTTTTGAAGGACACGGCAAATTCTTGCGCGATTTCAATTCCGCATTGAAGGCTGGACAATGGCTACACTTCACCTCATGGAATGACAATGTCGAGACAACACTTCAACCGATGGCTTCCACGCCCGGCAATCGTCAATTGGTTCGCGCCGCTGCAGAAGCCTTCAAGCGTCTGCCGCCGTCGGCGAAGAAGATTGACGTGTCTTTCGCTTACCACCGCGAAGAGCTGCCCGGCACGCTCGTGCGCATCGAAGCCGTGAGGCTGCCGGCGCAGGAGGAGGGCGCTGCGACGGTTTCCGGGCGATTGGTCGGGAGTGACGGCAAGACGGCCTTCGCCCTGCCCTCGAAACGTCTGGCGCGCGCCTGGGATCGCGTCGAGTGGCTGGTTCCCTCCGCAGACCTGGTTCGCAATGCCGAGTTGACGCCGGTCTTTTCGCTGAAAACGCCGTCATCCTCGCGGCAGGGCACATTCCCCGCGCTGGCCTTCCGTACGCCGTGGATCGAAAACCAGATTACGGTCCATGCAACATTCGACAGTATGGCCGAGGTAAAGAATACGTTTTCTGTCGCCAAGCGTCCGGGCGGCGTGCGGGCGAAGCTGTCGTTTTCCGCACCGGCGTCGGTCCGTCGCGCAATCCTCTACCGCAATGACCGTCCGTGCGGACAATTCCGTGCGCAGCCGCAGGCCGCAGGTTTCGCGGGGTTGCCGCTGCTGTTGCGAGGACAGTGCCGTTTTGAGATTGAAATCCCAGAAGGAAGAGTAATTGCCGCAACTCGGCGAGGATTGCCCAAAGGATATGACGGTTTTGATTGGAATGAACAGCGCGTAGCCTGCAATCCAACCGCCTTGAATTGGGATTCTGTCGCCCTCTGGCTTGACGGCGCCCCCGAAACAGAAGTCGTCTTCACGTCAGACATAGATGGAGCGCAACGTATTAGTCTGGGCGATTTGGCAAAGAAGCGCAGAATCGTGTTGCGAGACGGGAAACTGACAGCGCAAGTATTCCCGGACTGCACATTGCGCGAGTTGCCGACGCTGGACTTGGCGGAAGGCGACTTGACCCTAGAGCTTCTGGATCGCCCGACCGTTCCGTCCGACGTGTTCTATGTCCGGTTCGAGTTGGCGGACGGTCGCATGGGCGAGACAACGCGCGTGCGTCCCTTCGATCCGACGCCCGAGGCACACGAACGGCCGTTGCTCGAAACGCCTGTGACCATGGAGACGCATGCCGGGGCGGAAGGACTGCCCGTGATAGCGCCGAAGGTCGTCTATCGCGAGTTCCTTACGCCGGAAGGGGAAATGCCGGTTCGCGGGACGCGGCGGCTCGTGCGCATGATGTCCGATGCGGTGCTTCGCCGCGAGTTCTGGCCGCTGGAGGAGGACGGGCGCAGTCTCGTCTCCGACCGCTGGGCGTTTACGGAAGCGGCGACCTTCGGCGTTGGCCCGGACGGCCGCCGCGGTCTGCGGCTGGGCGGAACGGCGAAGGACACGGTCAAGCTGCCGCTGATGATGTGGCCGCAAGATGCGTTCGTCATCAAGCTTGATGTCGCGCCTATGACGGTGCGCGAGGCGCCGATCGTCCGGCGAGTCGGCTACGGCACCGCGCTAACGCTGCGCATGCTGGCGAATGGCGCTTTGGCGGCGACCTGGAGCGGTGTCGGCAGCAACGGCGTCTGGGATGTCAAGCCGGCCCGGGTTGAGACAATCGTCTCGGCCGTCCCGCTCGAGGCTGGACGTTGGACAAGTGTCCGGCTGGAGTACGACCTGGCCGAACTGAAGATGTCTTTTGACGGCCGTGAAGTCGCCAAAGGCGCCTGCCCGCCGTTTCGCGCGTACGGGCCTAACTCGGTTTTTCTCGGCGGCGCCGGTTTTGACGGCTATGTTGCGCACTTGTCGATTCGACCGGGGGCCCGGCGATGAA
>CALYTX010000180.1 GCA_945487985.1 uncultured Verrucomicrobiota bacterium
TCCGGTGGCGATTGCATAGATATCGAAATCTCCCGTATAGGGCGGAGGCTCAACCTTGCCGGCTTCGTTGATAGCGGGAAGGTCAGTACGTTTAGTCTCTTTGACCACATCGTCGACAAGTTCATAGTGCGTCCAGTACGAATCGCTGTTTATGTCGCCGCTGAAGACGGTCCAATTCCCGGTTAAATCGCGCTCTTCAAGAGTCTCGATCCGATCGCCAGCGAATCCACCGTAGATGGCGAAACTGGACAGGTTCGCGACAGTCTGCTTGGCAGTAATGATATAAACTCCCTTGGCGGCGTAAATTACCGGTTCGGACTCATTTACCGCGGCTGCTATCGCGTCGCCGAGATTGGTGAACGCACACTCCCAAGACGAACCGTCGATAGTCGTGCGCGTTTCGTTTTCACCAATCGGCTTAAGGTAGACAACCGCCGCAGCCTGCAGTGCCGCGAATAGCACAGCGACCACAACCGTCACCTGGCATATCCTTTTCATTTGTCTCCCCCTCCTGTTTTCGTGTTCAAACTATTCGAAGACGATTTCTCGAGCGTCGCCGAAGAATGTCGCACCGCCGATAAACTCCGTTGCCGTAGACGAAAACGGAACCTTTCCCGGACGGTGGAGATGTCCGGACAGAACCGCCTTGACCAACTTCTCACCGCGAATACGCTCGGCGAAGGCCGCTACGCTACCCGCATCGCCCCCTCCCAGTTTCGCCGCCGCCCCGGAAACACACTGGATGGAAAGCGGGATGTGGCACGCCACCACTATCGGACGCCCCTCGGCGACAGTCGCCTCGAACTTGTCCGTTACGCGCCTGCTCACACTGCCGGCAACATTGTTGTAGACAAAGAAATTGATTCCGCCGATTTCGCGCACGAAGACCTCGATATCGTCCTTAAACGCCGCCGTAAGCCGTCCGCTGCACTCCTTGCGATTCGCAGCGGGATTGGTGCGATCGCCGCCTAGCCAAAACTCGTGATTGCCCACGCATGCGACAATGTCAAAAGTGAGCATCCGGCGCGCCGCGCCTTCCAGTGCGGCCTCGGAGCAATAGGCCACGAAATCCCCAGTATGGACGATTGGTATCCCTTGTTCGCGCGCGTAGAAGCAGGCCCTGTCGAGGTAATATTCACCCAGCTCGCGTCCATTGAGGCTGCGCTCCATGGCCAGGCGGCGAATCGCTTCCGTGTCGCGTGCATCCACCCGTTCGAGGTGCGAATCGGTCACGTGCAGAATGCGTACCGGACGCGGCAAGCCGATTTTCACCGTCTCGCGAGAAATTTTCAAATCATCAAGCGGGCGGTAACCGATCCATTGCGATCCGTTCGGCGTCGCGATGCGTGTATGTGCGCGAACACCCGGAACGCGCGGATTCCCCACAGATGTCGCCGGTCCGTCCCGCGTGGGATCGTAACCGAGAATGTATTCGACCGCATACCAGGCGCTCATCGCCGACCAGCCGTGGCAGAAACTGGCCCACGGCGCGTAGTTCTCGCCAAGCGTAGTCTCCCACCAGGTAGTGGCGCCAGCATCGATCATTGCGCCGAAGATTTTGCGGATCTGCCCATGCATCCACATTTTGTCGTCGTCATTGCCGTGCGCGAACACCCCTTTGACGAGATATCGCAATATAGGCAGCTCGGGCAGCCTGACCTTGCCAGATTTCATTGCGTCGAGGACGCGCCGGACGCGCTCGCGCGGGACAAGATCAAGGGCAAGGAAAAGCGCCTGGTTGTGTCCGGTGAAAACTTCCCGCCCGCCGTCTGGCGTGAACGAATCGGCATAAAGAGCGCGCTCTTCATCCCAGTAGGTGTCAAGCGCGCGGGCGAGGCAGGCGGCAAGATTGCCGTATTCCTTCGCGCCTTCCCCATCACCGAGCCGCGCAAGCTCGCCTGAGAGGCCGACCAGCGTTTCGTAGAGATAGAGATTGTAGAAAGCGTTGGGCGGCTCGCCCGGATCCTCAAGCTCCACCGGCGCGCCATAGTTCCAGATGCGTGTGCCGGGCTGCGCTTCGCCAATCGTATACAAAGCGCCCTTCCGTCGCGACAGAATCTTGCCAAGCATCCGGCGGATGCGCGGCAGTTGCTCTTTGAGCAGCGTATCGTCGCGCGAATACCGCGCATGGTCGAAAACCGAGCACATCCACGCGAATGTGAACGATGGTATGACCAGCTCTCTTGCGCTCGGCACCGCGGCGGGCAAATAGCCGTCATCGCGTTCGCCCTCGCCGAAAAGACGAATCATCGCCGCCGCGCGATCGTAATTCCCCCACAGCGAATAGCCGAACAACATCTGGTTGCGCGCGTCGTATGCGCAAATGGACTGCTCGCGCCCGGGGCAATTCTCGTATTTTTCGTGCAGACATGAACGAAGCGTGCGGCAGGTTATCTCGTGCATTTTCACGAAAAGGTCGTCCGTACACCAGAATGGAGGCGTCTCCATCCCCGGCAACTCGACGACCAGTATCTCGGGCGTTTCCAGCGTCACGCCACCGCCCTGCCAACGAAATTCGAGATACCGCAATCCGTAGCGGCGAAGCCAATGGGTGTAGTGCGTATCCCCGTCGGCCACAAACTCGTCGATCATCAGGTGGGAACCAGACTTGTCGACGGCGGCGAAATCGTCTATCCGGCCGTTGCGCAAAAACTCGCCGTGGAGAATTTCGATTTTCGTCCCCCGCGGCGCTTGCAGTCCAAACGACAGCATTCCTGTCGTTTCTTCGCCAAAATCATAAAGGGCAAAAGTGTCGTCGCCGGCGATTTTCTTGCCCGCGAGGGTGCGGACGACCGCGGCTGGCTCCACCGGACGCGGCTCTGGCCGGGCGGACATCACCGGGCGGACGAGTTCGCGTGCGTTTTTCCACGCAAGCGGCTTTTTCGCCGCCGCCGCGTCGTATCGCCATGTGTAATTGTTAGAGGGGGAAATCATACTCCGCTCGCCGCTGTGGAACGCCGTCAATATCGCGCCTTGCCACTGCGAGGACGAACTGCCTACGAGCTTCCCTGCTGCGAGGATTTCCGCCCACAAGCCGCATTCGCCGTCGAAATGGGATGTAAATCGATTGCCGGAAAACCACACCTCGATCTCGAGCGTACGCCCTTCAGCTTTAGGCGCGATAGCCATCTCGGTGTAGGTCTTGCGCCAAGGGAAGTCGGTATACTGTCCGAAAGCCACTACCTCGCCGTCGATCTTCGCGACATACGTTCCCGAAACGGCGATGCGCACGGCGTCCGCCCCCTGGGGAAAATCGGTTTTGAAGGCGGCATAGACATTGTTCGTCGCGGCGGATGGCTCATCGATCCAAATCCATTTCGCCGCCTCCCCGGCAAATCCTTGCCAGGATAAG
>CALYTX010000181.1 GCA_945487985.1 uncultured Verrucomicrobiota bacterium
GGCGATGGCGTCATTGCCAGATTTCAATCCGCTCGCCTATGGCCGCACGGCCGACGACGCCAAGATCAACCGCGTCGTCAATTACACCTACGAGCCCGGCAGCGTTATGAAGGTGATAACTGCCGCGGCCGGAATCGACACGGGGTTTGTCACGCCGGAGACGCTTTATTCGACCGACCGCAATGAAGAAGGGTATTACCGCCTGCCGGGAGACGGCTCGCACAAGTGGGAAAGCCGCATAACGATCCGCGAGGCAATTGCGAAATCCTCGAATATCGTCATCGGCAAGCTTGGCTACAATCTCGGACAGGCGACAATGCTCAAGTATTTCAAGGCGTTCGGGTTTGGTTCGCGCACGGGGATTGAACTGCCTGGGGAGGAAACGGGTATGCTGCCGCCTTATATCCGCGGCACGCGTGAATGGGATAAATCAACTCGCTCGCGCGCGCCAATCGGTCAAGCGGTAACGGTTACTGCCCTACAGATGGCCTCAGCCTACCAAGCCCTTGCCAACGATGGCGTGCGGATGCGTCCGTACATCGTCAATTCAATCGTCAATGCCGATGGCACTGTTCATTTCAAACACATTCCCATCGTTTCCGGCCGCCCCATATCGGCGGCGACCTCTCGGAAAGTACGCGAGATGATGCTCGGCGTAGCCACGAAAAACGGCACGGCTCGGCGCGCGGCGATACCCGGCTATTCGATAGCCGGCAAAACGGGTACGGCCCAGAAATCGGGCGGCAGGAGGGGATATCTGCCAGGACTTTACCGGGCTACTTTCTGCGGCATCGTGCCTTCCGGTATCGTTAAGAAAAACCCTGTGGACGACGAACCCGTGCCGCCAGGCATCGTGGTGCTGGTGACGCTCGATTTCAACGAGAGGACAAAATACCACCAGGGCGGCAATTCCGCCGCGCCGGTGTTCCGGCGCATTGCCACGGCAGCGCTCAGGTATCTGGCCATCGAGCCCGACCGGCCGGATGAATTGATGGAAGCCAGCGAGGACGACGAGTTCAGCCGGCTGCTCGACGATCGTGTGCTTACCGCAGGCGAGGAGGAGGATATCGAGTGGTGAAGCCCGGTTTCAGCCGGTACGGAGCCCCGGCGGGCTGTTTTTTGCTATAATACGCGCCTGTTATGAGCAATGAAAAGTTCGATTTCGGCGCTATGCTCGACGATCAGCTCAAGGGCATCAAGCGCACCTATAAATTCGGCAAGGCGTTCAACGACGACAAATCAATCGTGCGTCCAACCAAGCCAGCGGCGCCTGCCGCCGCCGAGAACACAACCCTCAAGGCCGCGTGGGAGGCGGGCGCGCCCGTTTCTGGGCTTGTGGAAAAAGAGCGCAAAGGCGGCTTCGAGGTCTCGGTTGCCGGCGAGCGCGCGTTCTGTCCCTTCAGTCAGATCGACAAGTTCCGCAAAGATCCATCCGAATATCTTTCGCGCAAGTTTGATTTTCTCATCACCGAATATTCCCGCGACGAGCGCGGATTGAACGTGGTTGTTTCTCGGCGCGCACTCATCGGGTTGGAGGAGGCGGCGATGAAAGAGGCGCTGTTGAACGAACTTACCGAGGGCGAGACCGTGGGCGGCACGATCACTCGGGTGATGGATTTCGGCGCTTTTTGCGACCTTGGCGGCGCCGAAGGGCTCATCCCCGCCAGGGAAGTTGCGTGGGAGCGCGTGGACGACCTTAATACGGTGCTCAAGCCGGGCGACGCGGTGACGGTGAAGGTTCTGCACATCGACCGCGAGTCAGGCAAGATTACGCTTTCGCGCAAGGAGTGCCTAACAAGGGTGTTCAAGAAATCGCCCGAAGAGACGGCGGCCGAGGAGAATGCTGCCGCCGTTGCTGCCTGGATGGAGGAGGCGAAACGCAAAAACGCAAAGGTAGGATCGATGGCGGCAGTTTTCGACGGGCTGCAGATCGCCTCATCCGGAGTGCGCCAGACCGGTGCTAAAGGGGGTAAGAGCAATGAGTAAGTTTAAGATTGGTTTCTTCGGTGCGGGGAAAATGGCCGAGGGGATACTCTCGGCAATCGTCGAGAAGGATTCGGTGATTATGGCCGAGAAGGTGGACGCTCGGGCCGACGAACTCGTGCGCAAATACGGCGTGGTGACAACTGATGATGTCAAAGGCGTGGCCGCCGCAGCGAAGCTGATTTTTCTCGCAGTGCGTCCGCAAGACGTCGATGTCGTCGCTGCCGAGGTGAAGGATATGCTTACTTCTTCGCAGACGCTCGTTTCGATTGTGGCCGGCAAAACGCTTGCGAAGCTGCGCAAGGCTTTCGGGCGGAAGGTGAAACTGATTAGAGTAATGCCCAATCTTGCTCTGCGCGCAAAGGCCGGCATGTGCGCAATCGCTCCGGCGGCGAACACGCCAGCCAGGGACGTGGCGGCGGTGCGCAAGATTCTTGCCGGCGCCGGTGAAACCGTGGTGCTCAAGGAAAAGCACCTTGACGCGGTCACGGCACTGAGCGGGTCGGGTCCGGCGTATTTCGCTTATATGCAGGAGGCGATGGTCGAAGGCGGCGTCAAACTCGGGCTCGAGCGCAAGGTGGCGATGCTTTTGGCCGGCCAGACCATGTTCGGTACGGCCAAGTTTTTGCGTGAAAGCGCGATGGATCTTGGCGCATTCATCGAAGGGGTTTGCACTAAGGGCGGCACTACGGCCGCAGGCATGGAGAAATTGGCCGATCCTGCCTTCAAGCGGATAGTGGCCTCGACACTCGCAGCGGCGGCGGCGCGTTCGAAAGAACTGGCGTGAGAATCGGCATTTTCGGCGGCAGCTTCGATCCGGTCCACAATGGCCATGTGGGCATTGCCAAAAAGGCAATCGAGACGCTTGCGCTCGACCGGCTTTTAGTCGTGCCGGCTGCCGTTTCGCCGTTTAAGACCGGTCGTCCTCCTGCTTTTGCTTACGACCGGCTCGCGCTCGCGCGCGTGGCATTCGCGCGTGTTGGCAAGGCGTTTGTCGATGACCGTGAAATTCGGCGCGGCGGTGTTTCGTATGCAATAGATACGGTGCGTGAAATTGCCGCTGAAAATCCCTCCGCTGAACTTGTTTTTCTTGTCGGAGACGATTCGCTGGCCGACCTGCCGCGCTGGAAGGATTTTGCCGAATTGGAAAAGCTTTGCACTTTCAAGTCTTTCGCTCGAACCCGCGAATCATCAAGCGAAGTCCGCCGCCGGCTGGCCGCCGGTGAACGCATTGACGATCTTGTCGATCCTGCCGTAGCCAGAGCGATTTACGCCAGCCTTGTTTGAAAGCTTGAGCTCTGAAAGTCGACTTCGGCTTCGGACTCGACGACTCGAAAAGCTCAGATGCACTTTTGCTCAGATGCTC
>CALYTX010000182.1 GCA_945487985.1 uncultured Verrucomicrobiota bacterium
GTTCGGCGCGGCGACGGATTTCCCGGATGAGGTTGAGGTTTTTCGCAACGGCCGGCGGCGGGTTTTCGATTTCCCCCAGCACGAGTGCATGCAGGAGAAATATTCGCCGTGCGGCCGCCGGGTCGATGCGGCTGAAGTCGCGTAGGCGGTTTGGCACGAGCACCAGTCCGTAGAGCGTAACGCGTTCGTGAACCCTGGCGAACCCTGCCGCGGCGTCCCATTCCGGCGAGTGATAACTGCGCTTGCAGCAGTCGCCGGCGATTTCCTCGATCCAATCCGCCTCGATTGTGGCGGCGGTGCGCGCAAAGAGTCTGGCGGTATCCACAAGCTCACCCGCCATCACCCATTCTTCCGCCGCGGCGGCTTTCCGCGCTGGCGGACGATCTGCGGCGGCTTTTGCTTTGCTATCGCGATCGCGGCGTTTTTTTGCGAGCGTCGAGGACGGATGGATTGCGAAGCGGATTGCGTGGGCGCCACGGTAGTCGCCGCTCTCGGCGTCGAAGCGGCCGATGCGCGAGAGCAGTCCGCTCAACAGTGCGCGGTGCAGCTGATCTTCGCCGCCATTGTCGTTCTTCGTGTCGAGTCCGAGCCGACGCGCCAGATCGGAAAGCTGGCCGACCAGATCACGCCACTGGCGCATTTTCGGATAGGAAAGAAAGTTCTTGGCGCAAAGTTTGCGCAGCCGGCTTTGCGAGCCGTTCGCCGCTTGTTCTTCCCACCAGCGCCAGAGTTTGAGAATGCTCAGAAAATCCGAGCCCGGTGCGCGGAATGCCGCGTGGGCCTGGTCGGCGGCCGCTTTTTCCTCGATTGGCCGGCGCTTGGGATCGTCGGTGGAAAGCGCCGCCACTACCACAATTGCCGAAGGCAGCGTTGCCAGTTTCGAGGCGGTGAGCATTATCCGCGCCAGTCGCGGCTCAATGGGAATGCGAGCGAGCTGGCGCCCCTCCTGCGTCAAGACAACTTGGTGATCGGGGTTGTGGCGGATTGCGCGCAGCTCGACGAGTTCGCGTAATCCTTCGCGAATCATCGCCGGGCGCGGTGGATCGATGAACGGGAACTGCTCGATGTTCCCGAGTTTCATGTCGAGCATCGTCAGGATTACTCCGGCGAGTGACGAGCGCATGATTTCCGGCGGGGTGTACTGTTCGCGGCGATTGAAATCGTCCTCGCTGTAAAGGCGTATGCATACGCCCGGCCCGACGCGTCCGCAGCGTCCGGCGCGTTGCCGAGCCGAGGCCTGCGATACCGGCTCGATTTGCAGTCTTTCCACCTCGGTGCGATGGATGTAGCGCGGTATGCGCGCTAATCCGGAATCAATCACTGCGCGGATGCCGGGAATCGTGACGGAGGTTTCCGCGACGTTAGTGGCGAGGATTATGCGACGGCGCGTGGAAGGGCGGAAGGCGCGTTGTTGTTCCGCTGGCGGCAGTGAGGCCAGCAGTGCGATGATGTCGTCGTTGCGCTGCGCGTTTAACTGCGAGAGGTGTTCGAGCGTCTCGCGGATGTCGCGCTCGCCGGGCAGGAAGACAAGTACATCGTCGCGAGCGCTGATTCTTGTCAGTGCTTTTGCCACCTCGCGAGGTAGATCGGCCGATTCTCCGTCCTCTGGAATCTGGTAGATCGTCTCAACCGGGAAAAGGCGACCGGGAACCTGGATGGTTTTGGCATTGTCGAAGAAACGGGCGAATTTTTCCGTGTCCATCGTCGCTGAGGAAATCACCAGTTTCAGTTCCGGACGGCGCGGCAGGATTTGTTTGAGAATGCCCAACAGAAAATCAATATTGAGCGAACGCTCGTGCGCCTCGTCGACAATGATGAAGTCGTATTCGCCCAGCAGCCGGTCATGACGGGTTTCGGCCAGCAAAACGCCGTCGGTCATGAATTTTATACGCGTTTCGTCCGAAACGGCCTTGGCAAAACGGTGTTGGTAGCCGACGATAGTCCCTATGGGGCGGCCAAGTTCAGACGACACGCGCTCGGCAACGGCAACGGCCGCTATCCGCCGCGGCTGGGTGCAGGCGATCTTCCGGTATCCAAGCTCCATGGCCATTTTGGGAAACTGCGTCGTTTTGCCCGAGCCAGTATCCCCCGCGACAATCACCACTTGCGAGGTCTTGAGCAGCGACAGAATCTCCTCGCGGTGGCCACACACCGGCAGATCCGCAGGGTAGTTCAATTTTAAAGGAGTATCGTCCATCTCGTTTTGACGCTTCAATCGTATGATTATAGCAAAACCACCGGTGAATTGCCCATCAACAGAAGGCTCCCCAATTTTTCTTGGCTGGCGAGGCGTTGGGGAGGCCTGCGCGGTTTTGAGCAGTTTTTAGGAAAAGAATGTCGCCTTCCCAGTTCGATCTTAGGTATAATACGAAGTGCTAAACACCAAACAAGAAAGACGACGCCATGTATGATACCACAATTGCGGCGAAACTGCTCAAACAACTTGAATCTTTTTTGGGGAGGATTTCTCCCCACTTTCACAAGCCGGTCGCCCGTTTCATCGGCGACATGATCTACGGGATTATGGTCGAGCAGGACGTGAAGCTCTCGTCCGTAGTCCGTGCGCTCAAGGAGAAAACCACCCCGAAAACGGTCGAGGACAGGCTTAGCCGGATGCTCTCGTCGGACGGGTTGGAGGCCGGGCTGCACGGCTTCATCGCCTCCGAGGGCGCCAAGAAGATCCACAGGGACACGCTCATCATCATGGCCCCGTCCGACGTGCAGAAGCCCTACGCGAAGAAGATGGAGTACCTCGCCAAGGTCTGGGACGGCAGCAAGGGCGAGGTAGGAGACAACCTCGGATTCTGGGGTTGCATGGCCGTGGCCTGCGAATCCGGAGGCCGCAGGCCCGTCCCGCTGCACTTCAGGCTGTGGTCCGCGGACTCGCCCGAGTTCGTCAGCGAGAACGAGGAGGTGAAGGCCGTCGTGGACGAAATCACGAAACACACGAAGAAGCGGGGGATATTCGTATACGACCGCGGCGGGGACAACATCGAGTTCTACCGCCATTTCCTCGAAAAAGGCCTGGATTTCATCGTTCGACTCAAGGAGCGCAACGTGCGCAGCTAGAAGCGCAACGTCATGTGCGGCGAGCTCGCCTGGGAATGCCGGATGCGCTACAGGGAGGTCGTGACGTTCGACCACCACGGCACCGAGAAGCGCGTCACGATCGAGTTCGGCGTCGTGCCCGTGCGCCTCTCCGACATCCCCGACAGACTCCTGCACATGGTCGTCGTGAGGGGGTTCGGGCAGAAGCCGATGATGCTGCTGACCACCCTCGCGAAGACGACGACGCGCGAGGCGCTCTGGCAGGTCGTGGAGGGCTACATCACCCGCTGGAGGATC
>CALYTX010000183.1 GCA_945487985.1 uncultured Verrucomicrobiota bacterium
GCGGTCGATGGTCACGATGCGTCCAGGCTCCGCCGCGGCCAATTCCCGGAATCCGCGCGCAAGGCGCCGGTGAAATTCCTCGCCCGCCGCTTCGATACGGTCGGGGACGGTGTTGGTGGCTGCCTCGCGCTGGCGCATGCGCATGCGGCTCGTGGCGGGGTCTACATCCAGCAAAAAGGTTATATCCGGCGACAGCCCATCGCAAACAAAGGCGTTGGCGGTGGCGAGAAAATCAAGATCGAGTCCTCGCCCGTAGCCCTGATAGGCAATAGTCGAATCGCTGAAACGGTCGCTCAGCACCCAATCTCCGGCAGCCAGCGCAGGCCGAATCACTTTCTCGACAAGCTGGGCGCGGGCGGACAGAAACAGCAGCAATTCGCCGCGCGCACAGGGCGGATCTTCGCGCTCGTCCTTGAGCAGCGCGCGAACCTGTTCGCCGATGCGGGTTCCACCAGGCTCGCGCGTCGTCACCACCTTCTTTCCGGCGGCGGCGAGCGCTGCCGCCAAGCGCTGAATCTGCGTCGATTTGCCGCAACCCTCGCCGCCTTCGAAAGTTATGAATCTGCCGCGTTGCATTGTTCCACCGCGCCTCAGCCGATCGTCGGCAGTTTCGCCAGACTTGCCTCGAGCTCTGCGTCGCTCGGAACATAATCGCGCATCAAGTGGTCGTTGAAAGCCTGATAGGCGGTCATGTCGAAATAGCCCGTTCCCGTGAGACCGAAGAGAATCGTCTTCGCCTCGCCGGCGGCGCGGCACTTTATAGCCTCGTCGATTGCCGCGCGAATCGCATGGCTCGACTCCGGCGCAGGCAGTATGCCCTCGGTACGGGCGAAATACTGCGCCGCCTCGAAAACACCGGTCTGCCGGACGCTAACCGCCTCCATCAATTGCTGATCGTAGAGCTCCGAGAGGGTTGAACTCATACCGTGGTAGCGCAACCCGCCGGCGTGCGAAGCCGAAGGGATGAAATCCGAGCCGAGAGTATACATCTTCGCCAACGGACATATCCGCCCAGTATCGCAGTAGTCGTAGGCGTAGCGTCCGCGGGTGAACGACGGACAGCTCGCAGGCTCGACGGCTACGATACGATAGTCGTTTTCGCCGCGCAACTTCTCGCCCATAAACGGCGCAATCAATCCCCCGAGATTGGAGCCGCCGCCGGCACAGCCGATAATGATATCGGGCTTCACACCGAGCTTCTTGAATGCCGCATGCGCCTCCAAACCGATAATCGACTGGTGCAGCAGCACCTGATTGAGCACGGAGCCGAGCACATACCGGTAGCCGGGGGTGGATACGGCCGCCTCTACCGCTTCGGAAATCGCGCAGCCGAGCGAACCGGTGGTTCCGGGATGTTCGCAATTGATCTTCTGCCCAATCTGCGTGGTCAGCGAAGGCGAGGGGGTTACATTCGCCCCATAGGTACGCATCACTTCGCGGCGAAACGGTTTCTGCTCGTAAGAGCACTTGACCATGAATACGCGGCAGTCGAGTCCGAAAAAAGCGCACGCCATCGATAGCGCCGTCCCCCACTGCCCCGCACCGGTTTCGGTGGTAACGCCGCGCAAATCCTGCTGCTTGGCATAGTAGGCCTGGGCGATGGCGGAATTGAGTTTGTGCGAGCCGGAAGTATTGTTACCCTCGAACTTGTAGTAAATCTTGGCCGGAGTTCCAAGCGCCTTTTCGAGAAAGTAGGCGCGCACCAGCGGCGAGGGACGGAACATACGATAGAAATCGCGGATGGGGCCGGGAATCTCGAAAAAGGCCGTCGTGACGTCGAGTTCCTGGCGGACGAGCTCGGCGCAGAACACTGGCTCAAGGTCTTTGGCCGCGCACGGCTTGCCCGTCGATGGCATCAGCAACGGCGCAGGCTTGTTACGCATATCGGCGCGAAGGTTATACCACGCCTCGGGAACTTCGTTTTCCGCCAGATACGTCTTATAGGGAATATTTTCCATTGTTTCGTACTCCTCGCCTTTCACAGCCGCTATTACTGCGGATCTTCATCGGCGAATTCGGAAATCCGCCACGAATCTCGCCATTCTATAACTACCTTGTCGCCGTCGAATTTGAGCGGCAGCCACACGTACCGAGCCATCACCGTGGCATCGGGACGGCAGTTCCGGCCGGCTTTTTCCCACTCCTTCCGGCGTTCGGACAGACGCCGCTCGAACGAGTCGCAAAGTTTAGGATCGTACGGCAGCTTGAACCAGCTGGCAAACATCGCCTCGGCTTCGGCATATGGCAAATCCATCAACTCGGGCAGCCAGCGATCGCCCAGCGCAATGTAGAGGTCTTTCTTGCCAGGAACCTTGAATACGCTCGAAATCTGGCTATGGAAAGAAGTCCGCGACTTGTCGGACGGATGAGGATCGCCAAGCGAAACCCAAGGTCCGTGCCAAGTGTCGGCAACAAACACTTCGCTGGGATTGGGGTAATATCCAGTAGTGCCGCTGGTGATAAGATAATTCTTGAAATTGCGCCAGAAATACGCCGGCGCCTCGCGGACATACGGCGGAACCCTGCGCGGAGCGTGGGTAGTGTAATAGCCAGTGACATCGGTGTAGTCATCGGTCAAATCGGCACAGATAAGCTCGGTATGGACACGCTCGAAATAATAGTAGGCCTTGCCGTCGTATGCCTTGACAAGATCGAAATCGCCGCCGCTCATGCCGCACGGATGCAACCCGGTCCTGACAATTTTCCAGGGCCCCTTAATCGAGTCGGCGGTGAGAATCGTTTCGCCCTGTTCGGTTTTCGACATGATTTTCAGCCAGCAGACGAATTTCTTCGTGCGGTCGTTATACAGGATGTGCGGACGGTCCATGCAGGAAGCCGGATGGAGCGGCGCCCCTGGATGATCGAGATCGGGCGGAATTATCGTCCCCACCTTTTTCCAGTTATACAGATCGGTGGACGAATAGAGATTAACGCCCATGTGCCAGACATCGTCAAACCCTGTCGTCTTCTCCTTGTTCTCGCCGTACCAATAGTAGATTCCGTCAATGACGATAATCGACCCGCCATGGGCGTGGATCGGATTACCATCGGTGTCAAGCCACTCCTCGCCGGGACGGAATGAATCGTAACACGGAGCCGCGAGCGCTGCCGCCGCGAGCAAAAACACAATCAGGGAGAAGATTTTTTTCATGCTCTTATTATATCAAAAGTAACCGGCGGCGTTTCGCGGTAGCACGATTCGGGCGCGAGAACCGGCTTCACAGCGTCTGAACTGCTGGCCGCGCGGAACTCAAGTAACGAAACTTTACGAAGAAGGTGGCCGGACGCCTTCAGTCCCGCAAGATGCTTCTGGAATCGAGAAA